>CAZSUX010000289.1:0-3873 GCA_964610135.1 uncultured bacterium
TGCGATTGGCGATTACCGGACCGAGGCGACGTTCGGCCCATTCGGCAATCGTCAGTCGTCATTCGAAGATCGGATGACTGCCGCAAAGGCCTGCGGGAGGAAGTCGGGCAGGTCGCCGGCCGCAAGGCAGTACTCGGTGAGCGATTGTGCCGCGATGTCGGCGGCGAGGCCGTGGAGGAACACGCCGGCGCAGGCGGCGTCGAGCGGCGACATGCCCTGTGCCATCAGGCCCGTGATGAGCCCGGTCAGGACGTCGCCGGTACCGCCCGAGGCAAGGCCGGAGTTGCCGGTCGGGTTGTTGAACACGCGTCCGTCCGGGGCCGCAACCACGGTCGAAGCCCCCTTGAGCACCAGCACAACTTTGCGCTCGGTGGCGAACCGGCGAGACACGCCGACGCGGTCGGCATTGATTGCCGCCGGCTTGAGCCCGGTCAGGCGTGCGAACTCGCCGGGGTGCGGAGTGAGCACCATCGGCGTCTTGGCTCGTGACAGCAGGGCCAGCTTGCCCGCGAGGTTGTTGATGCCGTCGGCGTCGATCACAATGGGTTTGTCGACCTCGGCGAGGAAGCCGAGTTCGAGCTTCTGAGTCCGGCGGTCCGTCCCGATGCCCGGACCGATGGCAATTGCCGCCGCGTTTCCACTCGCTTCGAGAAGAGTCTCGAGACCAGCCGGGGACAGGGCTTCGGATTCGGTCTGAGGCAGCGGTGTCTTGATTGCCTCGACGACATCGGAACCGACGATGTCGCCGATGCCGTCCGGGAAGGCGAGATTAACGAGCCCGCACCCGGACCTGACCGCGGCTCTGCCGGCAAGGACAACCGCGCCGGAGAACCCCCGTGACCCGGCAACTATGAGCGCGGTGCCGAACGTCCCTTTGTGCCCGTCCGGCCTGCGCGGCGGCAGAATCGTCCGGACGTGTTCAGCATCGAGCAGCCACGTCTGGTCCGGTTCAGGACTTTGGACTTTGGACTTGGGACTTGGGACTTCGAGGTCGGGCATGCCGATGTCGACTACCTCGACCGTTCCGGCCAGCGCACGCCCCGGGTAGAGCCAGAGACCGAGCTTGGGCAGTGCCATGGTAACGGTCAGGTCGGCTCGGACGCAGGGCTCGTATGGCACGCCGTTGTCGGATTGGAGTCCGGAGGGAAGGTCGATTGCGGCGACATACGAGCCGGATGAGTTGATGAGAGTGACCGCCCCGGCTGCGAGCCCTGAGGGTGCGCGGGTCAGGCCCGTGCCGAAGATGGCATCGACTATGATCTTGCGGCCCTGAAACAGCGGTTCGATGTCTTTGGGGGACGTGGCTTCACGCACCACGAAACCTGAGTCCGCGAGGCGCTGGTAGTTGGTGAGCGCGTCGCCGGAGAGGTCTGCAGCCCGGCCGAGCAGGATGCAGTCCGGTTTGGCACCTTTGGCAAGCAGCAGCCGCGCGACTACAAACCCGTCGCCGCCGTTGTTGCCCTTGCCGCACACGACCAGCGGCTGAGTCCCCGCGAGGTTGCCGAGGTGTTTCTCCATGGATTCGACCACGCCCCGGCCGGCATTCTCCATCAGGGTCAAGCCTGGAATGCCGCCATCGGCAGTTGCCCGGCGGTCGAGCTCCTGCATCTGAACCGCGGTTACAAGGCGTTGCATGACGGCTGATGATTATAGAACCGGGGCGGAGAGTGTCAACCGGACGGAAAACGGGGACTGTACCGCGCTGCTCCGTCCGACGCAAGCGCTCCGTGGGACTGCCCCCGTTTTCCGAAAACCCGAAGCCCGAAGCTCGAATGACGAATCAAGCACGAATTGAGGAGAATGGTCGGTTCGGACTTCGGACTTGGTTCATTCAATCGTCATTTGATCTTCGGAATTCGGGCTTCGTCCTCGGGCCGGGCCGTTCCTTGACTCTCTGCGCTGGCAGGGCTACGCTTTTCTGGTGAACCGCAGATTCTTCATCTGGGCCGCGATTCTCGGTCTGGTCGCAGACCGGATTCCGAAGCTCATCGTACACGGATTGTTCACCAGCGGAGCCTTCAGCGGCGGTCGCGAGTTCCAGCTGCTCGGAAATGTGCTGAAGGCAACCTACGCCATGAACCCACACGGGCTGTTCAGCCTGAACTACGGGCCGCCGTTTATGTACTTCGTGCTTCCCCTGTCGGCGTCGGCGCTCGTGGTCTGGTACGGTCTCCGCGCCAGCGACGCATGGTCGTCGACCGCGTTCGGCCTGATTCTGAGCGGCGCCCTCGGCAACGTGATCGACCGGGCCGGGCTGGGCTACGTGATTGACTTTCTGCTCTTCGACATACCCGGCCACCCGGTGGTCCTCTTCAACCGTCTTTCCATTGTCCCGTGGCCGGTGTTCAACCTCGCCGACGCCTTCGTGTTCGCAGGGGTCGTGATGCTGCTGGGCAAGGAGCTGCTGCGGCCCAAGCCGGCGAAAGCCGAAACCACACCGGCGGCCGCGGCTGCACCGGCTGAGGGAAAGCAGTTGCCGGCATGACCCCCGTCTACCTCGACAACAACTCGACCACGCCGATTGAGCCGCGCGTGGCAGCCGCGATGGAGCCGTACCTGCACGGCATCTTCGGCAATCCTTCCAACATCCACAGCTTCGGCCGGGAGTGTGCCGAGACAATGGCCGGGGCGCGGGAGCAGGTCGCCGCGTTCCTCGGCGCCGGCCCGGACGAAATCTACTTCACCGGCGGAGGCAGCGAGTCCGACAACTGGGCGGTCAAGGGCACGGCGTTTGCGCGCGCCGAGAGGGGAAAGCACGTCATCTGCAGTTCGATTGAGCACGGCGCGGTGCTGGAAAGCTGCCGTTACCTTGAGTCTCTGGGGTTCCGGGCGACGTTTCTTCCGGTTGACCGGTATGGGTTGGTCGACCCGGAGGAGGTGAAGCGGGCAATAACCAGTGAGACCGTGCTCGTCTCGGTGATGCTTGCCAACAACGAGATTGGCACCATCGAGCCGGTTGCCGAGATTGCCCGGATTTGCCGGGAGGCCGGGGTCACCAGTCACACCGACGCGGTCGCCGCGGCCGGCAAGATCCGGGTCGACGTCAAAGAGCTAGGCGTTGACCTGCTGACGATTTCCGGGCACAAGCTGCAAGCCCCGAAGGGCGTGGGCGCGCTTTACATTCGCGAGGGCACGAAGATTCACCCGTTGGTGCACGGCGGCCACCAGGAGAAAGGGCTTCGTGGCGGGACCGAGAATGTCATCGGCATCGCCGGACTCGGCAAGGCATGCGAGATTCTGGCGGCCGAGTGGCAGCAGAATGCCGAGCACGAGCGGCGGCTGCGCGACCGGCTGGAGCAGGGGATTGTCGCCCGCGTACCCGAGTTGCTCCTCGACGGCCATCCGACTCAGCGCGTGCCGAATGTGTGCCACGTGTGCGTGGGCTACGTCGAGGGAGAGGCCCTGCTTATGAACCTGGACATGGAGGGCGTGGCGGTGGCGTCGGGGTCGGCGTGCTCGACCGGCAGTGGCGAGCCGTCGGCGACGATCAAGGCGATTGGCGTCCCGCCGCTGTTTGCCAACTCGCCGGTGCGGATGTCACTCGGGCCGGGCAACACCGAGAGCGAAATAGACTACGCCGTTGAGGTGTTTGAGAAGGTCGTGGCCCGACTTCGTTCAATCTCGCCGATCTGGAAACGGCGAGCCTGACTGCCAGAGACGGACCCAACGTTCACCTCGTCATTCCGAGTGAGCCTTCCTTAGGCGAATCGAGGAATCTCGCCCGGCTGAGCCCGGCGCGGTCGGACGACTGCCGGGGTCATTGCTGACCCTGCAACCGGGCAAGCAATGAGCGGAGCAATTCGGAAGGCAACTCTGTGAGCAATTCACCAAGCAATCGGGAGAGCTACGGTTAGAGCTACGGGGAGGGCAATG
>CAZSUX010000290.1:0-3851 GCA_964610135.1 uncultured bacterium
CAACCAGAGCCCGAGCGCGGCCCCGCGCATCTCGATGGCGTTTCTCAGGACCGAGTACAGCGCCCAGAAGACCGGCATCTGGACCAGCAGCGGCAGGCAGCCGGACGCCGGGTTGATCTTGTACAGCCGGTAGAGCTGCATCGTTTCGGTGTTGAGCTTCTGCGAGTCGCCCTTGTACTTCGCCTTCAGCTCGTTGAGCTTGGGCTGCAGCAGTTGCATCTGGCGCATCTGCTTGGTCTGGGTGCGGGTGAGCGGGTAGAAAGCCAGTTTCATCAGGATCGAGAACAGGATGATGGCCACGCCCCAGTTATGCACGACTGAGTACAAGAGGCGCAGGAACCAGAGCATGGCGACGGCGATCGGCCGGGTCCAGCCCAGCCCGAGGACGTTGTCGAGCCCGAGGCCGAACGCACGCAGCCGGTCGTATTCAATCGGCCCCAGGTAGACCGAGAACTGCGTCTCCGGGGCCGGGTTCTTCACCACCGCGCTGAATCCCACCCGGCCGTCTTCCAGCGTGACGGCGTAGGTCGAATCGAAAGTCCGGCCGCAGGCGACGATCGCGAGCAGGAAATACTTCGACTTCACGCCGACCCATTCGGCGGTGTCGCAGGTGCCCTGCGGGTTCTTCAGCTTGCCGGCCGCCGTCTGGTGGAGTTTCTTGCCGACCTTCGCGTAGAAATGGAAGTGGGCGAGGCCCTCTTTCACGTTCTGCTCGGTCAGGGCGAGTCCGGCCATCCCGTCGAGGGCAAAGCCGCGGGCCGGGCCCGCGATTGCGACCCGGTGGTCGAGCGTGTAATCTCTGCCCAGCGTGTAGGTCTTGGTCAGGGTCAGGCTGTCGGCGCGCGCCGTGAACGAAACCGAGCTGTCGGTTGCGGCGACCTGCATCGGCGTGGCAGCGGTGCTGAACCAGCCCTGGGGTAGGAGCACGGCCGTGCCGAGCAGGTCCTTGCCCGACGGCACGATATCCGCTTTGTACTTCTTCAGCCAGACCGACCTGACCACGCCGCCGAAGCTGGAGAACTCGACCTTCACCAGGTCGTTTTCCAGTGAGACGATTGACTCCGGCGCGGGCTCGGCCGCGAGCGGGGCGAGAAGCGCGGGGCTGGCGGCGAGGGGCTGGGGACTGGAGGCAGGCGACAAGGAACCGGCTGCCGGCGATTCGACTCGGATGGATTCAGCGGGTTGAGCCGGCTGAGTCGTTGTCTCGGCCGGCTTGGGCGGCGCCTGCCTCGGCCGGAGGAACATCTGCGAGAGGATGAGAATCACGGCTACGAGCACGAAGCCGATGATTGTGGTCCTTGAGCTGGACGTTTCCTGCTGGTTTGTCATCCGATTGTCGTACTCCGTTCGGTCGCGAAGTCGGGACTTTGTCCTTTATCCTTGGTCCTTAGTCCTCTTGTCGGCACTGGGTCATACCCGCCGGCGGCAAATGGGTGGCAGCGCACGATGCGCTTCAGCGTCAGCCAGACGCCCTTGACCGCGCCATATTCGGTCAGCGCGTCCAGCGCGTATTGCGAACAGGTCGGCTGATACCGGCACGAATTCGGCAGGACCAGCCCGACCGAATTTCGGTACGCTCGCACCAACAACCTAAGTAGTCGTGCCATTGCTTCGTAGCTCTGCATTCTGACTTCTGGTTTCTGAATTCTGCTCTGTCCGTGTTGCGGCTGACCGCATCTGTTCCAGCAATTCCGCGAACGAGAGTCTGCCTGCCGAGACCGTCGGCCGAATGATACAGTCGTATCCGGCCGGGAACCAGTCCTTGTTCCGGCGGTATATCTCGCGGAGCCTGCGCTTCAGGCGGTTCCGGGCAACCGCGTTGCCGACCCCGCGCGGCAATAGAAACGCGACGCGGCGGGTGGGCACGGGGACTGTGTCCCCAGAGTTTTCTTCAGGCCTTGGGGCGCAGCGAAAGCTGAGGAACCGCGTGCCGGACTTCGCGCCCAGCCGTCTCACCCGGGCAACGTCTCGTCGCCGGCGCAGGATTTCGGTTCGAGCCAGGGTCTCCGCCATTCATACCGACAGGCGTTTGCGACCCTTTGCGCGGCGGCGGTTAATGACGTTACGGCCTCCGGGCGTCTGCATCCGGGCCCGAAACCCGTGAGTACGCTTGCGGCTGATGTTAGACGGTTGGTATGTTCTTTTAGGCATGGGTATTCCTCAGCGGGCATTATAGTCCGGATGTCCGGGTAAGTCAAGAAACGACGGGCGTTTCAGACTCGGGGATAATCTAGACCGGGCCGGGCTCGATCGATAGAGGGACAGAGGGAACAAGTGACCGGAGTCCGATCACTGCAGCATGGAAACCAGGAACCGGCAACTCGGAACTGACAACCATGAGCCGGGGACGCATGCGGCGCGTCCCCGGCGTTCAAACGCCAGTCAGGCCTAGCGCACGATCGTGAACTGATGCGTGTCGGTGCGACCGCCGGCCCGGACCTGGAGGAAGTAGGCGCCGGGCACGACCGCGGAGCCGACGTTCCATGTCGTTACGGCGTCTCCGGCCGGGAGTTGCCAGTTGGTCACGGCCCTGCCGGCGACGTCGAGCACGGACAACTCGCGTGCCGGCCCGGACGTCTCGAGCCGCACCGTTCGGCCGACCCGGGTCACGCTCGGAACCACCGTTGTCCTCGCGGCCGGCCGTGGCTCGTCGCCCTGGCTGATGCCGGTCCCGAGCACGAGGTAATCCATGTAGGCCGCCATCAGCGCATCGTGGTCGGGTCCGCTCGTCGCGCCGAAGATGGTCGAGGAGAGGACCGTGCGGTACACGGGGGATTCGTTGCTGACGACGCGCCCGATGCCGTCTTGGCTGCGCATGACAATTGCGCCGCCATCGGCACCGAGCTCGTCCACGTAGTTGTCCGGTTCCTTCTGAAAGGGGTACGTGAAGCTGAGGCCGCCCGCAAAAGAGCCGGACTCCCCGGTCAGGGACTGGACGTTACCGGTCGAACTCGCATGGCCGTCCCCGAGGTAGGAAGCCCCGAAGAAAGGCCACAGCTCGGACGTGCCGTTGCTGTAGCCGAAGTCGCCGCCCTCGGCATAGACCGGGCGACCTGAATTGAGGAAGGAGATCAACTGGGTCATTTCCGTCGAACCGACGGTGCAGTTGTCCCCTCAGCACCGGTACCAGCCCATCAGGCAGAAGATGGCGTCGAAGCCATCCAGATTGGCGGGCAGGGCGCTCTCGGACACCGTGACCGTATGGCCTTGGCTGGTCAGCGCCTTGTCCACGTGGTAGGCGCAGTTGACCGAATCTCCGACCGCCGGGTCGTAGAACCGGTCGAGCGTGTCGTAATTCCAGACGCAGACGTTCGCCGCCTGTACGGCGGCCGGCACGGCCAGGCACAACGCCAGCGCCAACAGGATCTTCTCAGTTCGCATGGTTCCTCCTTGGGCTGCTGCAGTTTCCATAGAACATAACCGGCGGCTCGGTTCCAGTCAAGCCGCGGCGGCCGCGCCGACGGCGGCTCGAGGGATTGAGAGATAGAGAGAAGAGAAAGGAATCGAGTGCCCGGAGTCGACCACTGCGAACCGCAAACTGGGTACTGGGAACTCGACCTTGCGTCCCTACTCCTTTTCCAGCTCTTCTTCCATGATCTGGCGCTGGTACAGCTTCCAGTAGAGCCCCTGGCGGGCGAGCAGGTCGCTGTGGTTGCCGGATTCGACAATCCGTCCCTGGTCGAGAACGTAGACGATATCACAAGCGGCGAGAATCGAGAGCCGGTGCGAGACGATGACCAGGGTCGCTCCCTGCATGTAGCCCATCACGTCGCGGATGAACTGCTGCTCGGTTTCAGCGTCGAGGCTGGCGGTTACGTCATCGAGCAGGAGAATCCGGGGGCGGTCGAAGA
>CAZSUX010000291.1:0-3807 GCA_964610135.1 uncultured bacterium
GTAACGGCGAAAGCACTCTACTCGTCCCTCGTGCCCGACTGGGTATGGGACAGTATGCCGAACCTCGGGATTGGGCATGGCGGCGCGGCCCTCACAGTCGCCGCCGACGCAGGTGTGCAGTATCGTCCCGAGGATGCCCTGACCCTGGGTCTCGCGGTCGCTAACCTCGGCCCGAACTTTCGCTACGACACCACGGCGTCATACGTGCTTCCGCGGCTTGCGCGCGTGGGCTTTGCAGCGAGACCGCCGGTTCCCGAACCAATCTCGGCAACGGTGACGGGTGAGCTGTCGCGTGACCTCCTCTTCTTCGCTGCCGGTGAAGGGCGCGACCTGTACCACTGGGGCACCGGGGTCGAACTGGGGTTAGCACGACTGGCGTTCGTGCGACTTGGCTACTTCTACAACAGCAGCGTTGAAAAGGGATTCACATGGGGCGTCGGGCTGTCGCATCGCGGTATCGGCCTCGACGTCGGCGTCGAAAGCGACGTCTCCGGGTACCAGAACAACGTCCGGCTCCAAATCTCCGGACGAATCTAACCGGCCGCGGCCGGAGCGCCGGGTCTTCTCTCCTTAACCAGGTATATCCAGGGCAGGCTGATGATAGTCGTGATGCCTTTGGCGATGATGTTGGCGACAAAGATGGATACGACGACCGCGAAGGGCATCCGCCCGACAAAGGCGAGTCCGCAGAATAGGGCCGAGTCGAGCGGCACCGAGACCGAGTTCGATGTCAGCACCCGCATCCACTGCAGCTTCATACCGACCTTGTTGACCCAGAGCTGGTAGACCTCGCCGTCAACCAGCTCGGATACGACTTCGGCGACAATCGAGGCGATGACGATGCGCCAGACCGGCGCGAGAACCTTGCCGAACTCAAGCTGCGCGCCGACCTGCATGTCCGGCGGCAGCCTGGTCACCAGCCAGAACAGGCCGGCCATCAGCAGGTTGATGACTGCCGCTGAGACGATGAGCCAGCGTGCAGTCTTGATGCCACCGGTCTTGTGCACGAGGTCGCGGAGGGTGAACGTGAACGGGTAGATGAGCGTACCCGCGTCCACGCTGAACCCGGCGATGACGACGATACGCAGGCTGGCGATGTCCGACAGCATCTGCGCCGCGATGTAGGCGGCACTGACGATGGCAACGGACCAAGCGCCAATGACCATTCAATGTCCAAAGCGAGAATGACCGGTGAACGGCAGCCATCTGGGCATTGAACCATTCGGGTTTCACTGGTCATTGGTACCTGGGACTTGATCATTTCCGCCCGACTGCCACCAGCCATCGCGTGTTGTGGTCGTACTGCTCACCACTGAGCCCACCGTGTATGTCCACCTTCGTGAACCCGGCGCGCCTGAGCAGGTCGCGCAGCTCGACGCCCGAGTAGACACGCAGAAAGAACCGGAACTCACGGACCTTGCCCTTTTGAATCAGTACCCAGCGGTTCTCAAGTCCGGTCCAGCCCGGCGCAACCTTCCGCTCCTCCAGTACGAAGGTGCCTGCCATCTCACGCCAGTCGGTGGGCTGGAAGTTGCGGGCCAGCCATTCCTTGCCGGCCGCCTGTATCAGAAACTTGCCGTCGGACCGCAGGGAACGGTACACGTTGCGGCAGACCTTGAAGTCGTCGGCCTGGTTCTTGAAGTAGCCGAACGACGTGAACATGTTGATGCAGGCGTCAAACGACTGAGTTCGCACGAATCGCCTCATGTCTGACTTCACGAACTCAACGTCCAGCTTCTGCTGCCTGGCGCGCTTGCGTGCCTCCCTCAAGTAGAGGGCAGTCCGGTCTACGCCGGTGACCCTGAAGCCGCGCCGGGCCAGTTCGATGCTGAACCGTCCCGGCCCGCAACAGAGGTCGAGCACACACGCCTCCGGCTTGAGATGCAGTAGCTTCACCAAAGGCTCGGCGTCTCTTGCCGCCAGTTGCCGCCGTTCTTCGCCGAACAGGGACGGCTTGAACATCGCCCAGAAGGAGTCGTCCTCGAACCACGGCTTCTTGCGCTTCATAGCCTGTCTACTGTAGGCGCCCGTCCGGGAATGTCAAACCACGGCGGCTTGACTGAGTAAGGTCTTCCTCTATGCTTAGAGCCGCGGATGCCCGGAGCGATTTCGACACATCTATCCGCCGGCCGGACACCGGCACCGCGAGGTAGTTGGTTTCTGCAGTCCGCGTCCGGGACAAACTGATGAACAGAACAAAGTAAAGGACTTTAGCCGACACACACCATGAAGAAAGACCTGACATCCATCAACGACCTATCCAAGGAAGAAATCCTCGGCCTGCTGAAGAAGTCAGTCGAGCTGAAGCAGAGCCTCAAGCAGCAACCCCGCCTCGACCTTGCGCCCGGCGCGATGGGGGCGCTGATATTCGAGAAGCCATCGCTGCGCACCCGGGTGACCTTTGAGAAGGCGATGCAGGACCTGGGCGGCACGGCCACGTACCTCGGGCCGAACGACATCGGGTTGGGCAAGCGCGAGACCGTGCCGGACGTGGCGCGCAACCTGTCCCGCTGGGTGGACTGCATCATCGCCCGGGTGTTCGAGCACTCGAAGATCACCGAGTTGGCCGAGAACGCCACGGTGCCGGTTGTCAACGCCCTGTGCGACGAGGAGCACCCGTGCCAGATACTCGCCGACCTGCTGACCGTGTTCGAGCACCGCGGCAGCCTTGACGGCGCCACCATCTGCTGGACCGGCGACGGCAACAACGTCTGCAACTCGCTGATGCTTGCCTGCGGCCTGGTCGGCATCAACCTCCGCGTGGCCACGCCTAAGGGGTTTGAACCGCCGCAGCCCGTCACCAACCGGGCCCTCGAGTACGCGAAGCAGAGCGGCGCGAGCATCGTCCATACCTACGACGCGAAGGAAGGGGCAAAGGACGCTGAATTCGTCTACACCGACGTCTGGGCTTCGATGGGCCAGGAGGGAGAGGCCGAACAGCGGAAACAGATATTCCGCCCGTACCAGCTCAATCAGGAACTGATGGCCGCGGCCAAGCCGGATGCCAAGGTGCTCCATTGCCTGCCCGCGCATCGCGGCGAGGAAATCTCCGCGGAAGTGCTGGACGGCCCTCAGTCGGTTGTGCTTGACCAGGCCGAGAATCGGCTCCATGCGCAGCGGGCCCTGCTCGCCGTGCTGCTGGGCCGCAAGCAGTGAATCGCTAGTGGCACGAAAACCGGCATGGACGCCACGAAAGCACGAAAGACACGAAACGGCAGGACGTGAAGACATCGCAATTCATTTCATCCGGGTTGGCCTCTGCGGCCCCTGTCGGACAGCGCGTGATTTCGTGGCTATCTATCTCGGGATTCGGTTAGTAACCAGGAGGTAGACCTTGAAGAAGTTGTTTGTCCTGCTGCTCCCCTGCCTGTTGTTGGCAGGTCAGAAGGGACTCGAACCGGTCATCACCACCGGCGCTGATGGCAGCGAGCAGATGTACTTCCGCATTAACACCGGCGACGGGTATCTTGATCGCAAGCCGATCGAGCGCCGGTCGCCGCCGAGCCTGCCGGCCGACACCGGGGTGCTCTGGGTCGACCGCAACAGCCGCTACGGCATCGTCCAGGCCGCGGAGATTTCCGGCGACGGTATGCACGTGCTGGCCAACTGGTATCTGAACGACCCCCGTGCCAGCTACTACCGGACCCTGGCCGACGAAATCCCGCTCTGGGAAAGTCCGGGCGACTTCGCCTATGGCAGCAATGGTCGCCAGATCGGCTCATCGTATGACGGCAGAGTGCTGACCCTGTCGCTCCAGACCGCCGCGGTCAAGTGGTCGCGCAGTTCCGGGTATCCCGATTGGACGTA
>CAZSUX010000292.1:0-3795 GCA_964610135.1 uncultured bacterium
CTCGGCTCCGGGTACGCGCGCGGAGTCGAGGCGGTGCTCGAACAGTCGGCAGTGAACGGCTGGAGCGGGTGGCTGACGTATGCGCTCTCGTGGTGCAGAAAGCAGCAGGGCACAGACACGACGATGTACTGGGACAGGTATGATCGCAGGCATTCGTTCAACCTGCAGATCCAGAAGACATTCGGGCCGGAATGGACGATCGCCGCGACGTTCCACCTGAACACCGGCGCCGCGTACACGCCGCTTCTCTATACGCAGTCACCCAACGAGTCGCACAGCGCGGACCTGCGCCGCGGCCACTCCGCATACGTGATTGAAGGCGAGAAGAACTCGGCCCGGGTTCCGGTCTATCACCGGCTGGACTTCAAGTTCTCGCACGAGCTGCCCAAGCTGCCGCTGCACCCGTACATGTACATCGAGATCATCAACCTGTACAACCGGCAGAACGCCTACAACTTGATTCAGTTCGAGGACCGGAACGGCAACATCGTCACCGGCCAGTCCACCGGCATCGCCTTCATTCCGCTCATCGGCATCGGCGGGAGGTTCTAGGCGCGTCGGGATGTTTCAAACATCAAGTGCGGGAGGGGCAGATTGACGTCGGCGCGTGGGCGGCATATAATCGAGCCTGACCAGATATGATGGTATTTGAGTGGAACGAAGATAAGGCTGGCGCGAATGTGCGGAAGCACGGTGTTACGTTCCATGAGGCAGCTACCGTCTTCGGTGACCCACTCGCGGTTACCTTTGCAGATCCCGACCATTCGGTTCGGGAGCAACGCTACCTGACTCTCGGCGTGTCCCGCTTCGACCGGCGCCTCGTCGTCTCGCACGTTGACCATGGTGAGCGGGTCAGGATAATCAGCGCGCGCCTCATGACGCGTTCAGAAAAGAGGATTTATGAAGAAGGTTAAGAACACAGACATCCGTCCTGACTACCGGCGCGAGGAGCTGGGGCCCGGCGTTCGAGGCAAGTACCTGCAGGCATATCGGTCCGGGAACAACCTGGTGCTGCTCAGCCCGGACGTTGCCGAAGCTTTCCCGACCGATGACGCGGTCAATGAAGCCCTGCGCGCATTTGTCCGGGTCGCGCGAAGGACGACCTTCAAGGCAGGGCGTGCGGCCAGGCGCGAGCCGGCAGGCCGTCAGTAACCCAGAGCGCTGGCAAGGCGTGGACCTCGGGACCGTTCTCGGCCGGCGACCGTCCTACTACAGGAATCCTGAATCGCCGAGATTATCAACGTGTACAATCGGCAGAACGCGTACAACCTGATTCAGTTCGAGGACCGGAACGGCAACATCGTCACCGGCCAGTCCACCGGCATCGCCTTCATCCCGCTAATCGGCATCGGAGGGAGGTTCTAGCTCATGGCCTGCCTGCGCGGAGCCGTGAGACTTGCGACTTGTCCTTGACGCCAGTAGACTCAGGCAGAGTGACCTGACCTGAGTCCGCCTGAAGGCGGCAAACGGCCTCTGTCTACGGGCTGGACAGAGCGCCGGAGGAGGTACAGCTCGAACGGGAGGTTAGAATGCGTGTAGCACAACACGCGGTGGTCGCCTGCCTGCTCCTTGCCATCGTCTCGGTGACACAGGCAGACGAAGGTTCGCTACGCTTTGGCCCTGATGGGCCCGGGATCTGCGGCGGCGTTTGCACGGAGGCCGGCCGTGCGAAGTGACGACCGCGCCGCAATCACTCCTCGGCCAGGAATACACTGGTTGACACTGGCCCTGCTGGTTCTGGTGGCCCTGTCCGCCCGGGCCTACTCGGTGACCACACACAACCTGGACATCATCAGGACCATTCCTGGCGATACATCACTTGACGAATATGGGGCGTCGCTTGCAATCGGCGACCTGAATGGCGATGGCGTGCCTGATATCGCGGTTTCGGCGGATTCGTTCGACCCGAATGGCGGAGGCACGCCTTGGCGCGGTATCGTAGACATCTGCTACGGCGATCACCTCGGGGAGGTCCTGCCTGACCTCAGGCTGCGGAGCCCGGTCCGGACTGGCTCGGGTCGAGTGAAGCTCGCCTGCGGGGACGTGAATGGCGACGGCTATGCGGATGTCACGATGGGAGAAGACCAGGCTGACGAAGGAGACGGCATCTGCACAGTGTTCATGGGCGGCGACCCGATGGACACTGTTCCCGACCTCGTCATCCACGGCGACAGCATCTGGTGGTTGAACTTCTTCTTCGGGTGCGACGTCTCAATCGGCGACATCAACGGCGACGGGTACGCAGACCTCGCGGTCGGGGCCAGCGGTACGCAGGAACGGCCCGGCGGCGGCAGCACGGGAAGAGTCTACGTGTTCTACGGAGGGCCCGGCTTCGACACGATACCGGACGTGACTATACCGGGCGGGCACGATGGTGCGCTGGAATACTTCGGCTGCACACTCTCGGCCGAGGGCGATTTCGACCACGACGGCTGCGATGACCTCTACGTGGGGGCGTACGGGTATCCCGGCGGCGGTCGGGTGTACGCATACTACGGCGGTAACCCCATGGATACGAGCTGCGCCATGGCCATGTCGGGCGGCGGGTTGATGTTCGGGACGACCAAGCCGGGCTTCCTGAAGACGAGCGGCAGCTTCGACTATGGCGTCGAAGGCGCATGGTTTGTCGAGCCTGGCGGAATGGTGTTCGTCCACGAGGGCGGTCGGCCCATGGACAGCGTTCCTGAGATCAGCATCCCGCGTGCGGATCCGGGTGAGTTTGGTACCGCGGCTCAATCGGCCGGTGACGTCACCGGCGACGGCAATGATGACCTCGTGGTCGGCGCACCCTATGCAGAGCCTCCCGTGGATGCGGGGGCGGCCTTTCTCTATGAGACCGGCAACCACTTCGACACCGTGCCCGACGCCTGGATAATGGGTGATGAGACCGACAAGCACGTGGGCTGGAACGTGTGCTCGGCCGGAGACCTCGACGGGGACGGCCGTTCCGAGTTCGTGGTTTCCAGCGCCACGACTGTCCCGCAGGCTCATATCTGGGTCTGCAAGTACACCGGCAGCGGGGTCGAGGAAGAGAAGCCGCGGCCGCTGACTTCGCTACGATTGGACGTGGTCCCGAATCCAGCGCGGGGCGCGTTCGTGGCGCGCTACGAAGTGACGAGCCCAAGCCGAGTGTCGGTCGGCCTCTACGACGTCGGCGGCAGGCTGGTCCGTTCTCTGTCCGAAGGCTTCGTCGCTCCGGGCAGATACGAGGCCAAGCTGGCTTCAGGCATCCTCCCAGCCGGTATCTACTTCTGTACCTTGGACAACGGCGCGAACAGGATCAGCAGGAAGGTCGTCCTGACCGAGTAGCTGGCTCGGGACACGATCCGAAGCGCCCGGGAAAGCGGGGACAGTCCCTCTGAGCGTCTGCGTCGAACTCGGCGCGGGACAGTCCCCGTTTTCCCGGGTCATGTCCCTGCGCGGCTGCCCACTGAGATGCGGGCAGCCCGCTTTTTCTCGCTCCTCACCCCATCCCTCTCCTTTTAGAGGAGAGGGAGAGCGAAGCGACGGTGAGGAGTCAGAAGGCGGCGGCAGAGCCTATGGAGCTGGCGGTGGCGAGTTGAAGACCTGGGTTCGGATGGCCGCTAGCACGTCCGGGTCCTGGCCACGGCCTGCCCATTTCTGGAGCAGGACTTCACTCGCCATGGCGAAACTCTCGCCGGTGATATGCTGCTGCCGCCCGAGCTTCCAGAGCTGCCGGGCATAGCTCAGGTAGGGGACGTAGTTGGTGGTGTGGACTCCCTGTGCGTTCAACACCTCTTTGACCTTGAGTTCCATGGCGGCCATCTCCGTGGT
>CAZSUX010000293.1:0-3722 GCA_964610135.1 uncultured bacterium
CTGCGCCGACGAAAACAGGGACTGTCCCGCGGCGAGTTCGACGCAGCCGCTCCGAGGGACTGTCCCTTGTTTTCGTGTAGCTGCCACACCTCGCAGGTTTGACCCATGAAGAACTGGCTCAGCCGAGTTCTGATCGGCACCGCGCTCGGGCTTGTCGTCTTCGCCGCCATCTTCATCTATCGCGAGGTCATCGCCGTCATCACCGCGGCCTGGGTGGTGCTCGCCACGTTCGAGTTCATCCGGCTCCTGGGCAAAGCCGACATCAAACTCAGCCGCTGGCTGCTGCCCGTGCTCAGCGTGACCATTGTAGCAGCCGCATACTTCAACCTGCTTCCCGGGTTCCTGCCCGCGCCGATCGCCGCCGTGCTTCTGGCTTCGGTCGCGACACAGGAAACAAGGCCCCGCGTGCCGGTCTACGGGGTCTTCGCCATCATCTACCTCGGCTTCTTCCCGGCCCACCTCGTCCTGCTCAAGAACCTGGCGGTCAACCGCGGTTGGTCGCCTTGGCTTGTCTTCTTCCCGCTCGCCCTCACCTGGCTCAACGACACCGCCGGGCTGGTCTTCGGCAGGCTCATCGGCCGGCACAAACTCTCCCCGACCCTCAGCCCGAACAAGACCGTTGAAGGCTACGTCGCCGGCCTCATCTTCTCCGCCATCCTCTCTGCTGCGTACCTCCACTCCGTCCTGCCCTTCTCAGCGCGGCCAATCTGGTGGCTGGCGGTGGTCGGCGTAGGCCTCGGCACGATTGCTCAGGCCGGCGACCTGTTCGAGTCGATGTTCAAGCGGGCGGTCGGGGTCAAGGACACCTCGTCCGCGCTTGCCGACCACGGCGGGTTCCTCGACCGCGTCGACAGCCTCCTCTTCACCATCCCCGCCTTCTACTACCTCGTCCTTTACCTCTACTAGCTGACGGATGCTGCCTCCCTCCTCCCTTTGTCATTTCCACTTCGGACTTCTCACTTAGCGCCATGCGCCTGACCGATCCCATAATCCGCGAAGGCCCGCAGCTTCATCTCCACTACGTCGCGTTCGACTCCTTCGGCGTCAAGTCGATGTGCGTCCGGGTCGAAACCCCGGACATCACTGTCACGATTGACCCCGGGGCCGCAGTCGAGGCCGGCTCCTTCCCCCTGCCAATTGAAAAACGCCAAGCCCTGCTCGACCAATACGCGGAAGCGGTGCGCGAATCCTGCGCCAAATCGCAGGTAGTCGTCATCTCCCACTACCACCTCGACCATCTCCATTCCGCGCGCGACATCGACATGTACGGCGGCAAGACTATTCTGGCCCGCGACCCCGTCATCATGTCCGCGAAGCAGACCCAAACGGCGAAGCGGTTCCTCAAGACCATCGACGGGCTACCCGGAGAAACACTCTGGGCCGACGGCCGCAAGTTCAAGTTCAAGAAGACGGCTATCGAGTTCTCGCCGGCGGTCTGGCACGGCGCCCGCGACGCCGAGCCCGGTACCGTGATAATGACCGCCGTCAACCGGGGCAGAGAAAAAGTACTCATCACATCCGATGTCGGGGGACCGCTCGAAACGGCAACAACCGACGTCATCTGCTCTGCCAAGGCCCAGACCGTGGTCGTTGACGGCTACCCGACCTATCACCTCGGCCAATTCGCCACCGACTACGACCTTGTCCGCAGCATCGTGAACCTATGTCGGATTCTGGCGGCGCCCGGTCTGAAGACACTCGTTGCCGACCATCACCTCTGCCGCGACTACCGGTACCCGGCCTTCTTCAAGCTCGTGTACGACAAGGCGAAGCAGCTCAAGAGGCAGTTCGGCACTGCTGCCGAAGTGATGGACAAGACCAGCGCGGTACTCGAAGGATACCAGAATTACGGCCCGACCCGCTGGCACAAGTGGTTCCCGCTCGAAGCCGCCGGTGCCCGAGCCGTGCTCGAACGCGCTGTGGCTGAGAACAAGCTGGACAAAGACTGGCTGGCCGCCTTCGACCGCTGGGTGGCGTAGAAGCCAGGTACCAGTGACCAGTTCCCAGTCTCCAGTCGTCAGTCCCAGGACTTCCGCTTTCTGATTCCTGGTCTGTCCGCCTTCGCCATTCCCCCTTTCCCCTTCGCACCTTGGCGCCCTTGGCGCTCTTGGTGGTTCCAAACCGGCCTCCGTGGCCGCTGCCGGGTTTGACAAACGTCTGCCGTTTTCCGATAATCGCCCGAAAGGTGGTACGATGAATCGAAAGATAGACCGACTGCTGCTCATTCCGGCGCTGCTGCTCGCGGTGCTGGCACTCCGCTGCCCGTCCAAGGCGACCGTCGCCGGCCGGCCCGAACTGCCCAAGGCCGACTTCGTTGTGGCGCAGGACGGCTCGACCGACTACGAGGAGATTAGCGAAGCTCTAGACGAGGCCGAAGCCGGCGACGTCATCCTCATCAAGCCCGGCGTCTACGAAGAGGAAATCGAAATCGACGAAGACGCCGGTCCGTTCACGCTCTTCGGCACAGACCCGGCCAAGACCGTGATTGACGCGGACGGCGAATACGCCGCGGTCACGCTGAAGAGCAGCGGCAACCGCGTCTCCGGCCTGACCATCAAGGGCGGTGAATCCCACGGCATCTACATCCCCGGCGGCAAGCAGAAGATTGACTACTGCCTCATCATCGACAACGGCGACCGTGGCGTCTACATCAGCACCATGTCCGGCGGCGGCAGCGCGGACATCAACCACTGCACCATTGCCGACAACGAAGTATCGGGCATCTACTGCACCAACAAGGACGACAAGACCACCATCACCAACTGCATCTTCGCGGACAACAAGCGCAGCCTTGTCTACGACGGCGACGGCCTGAACCTGGTCGTCAAATACACCTGCCTGCGCAGCGGCGACGCCGACACGGACGAGGCCAAATCCGGCTCGGACAACATCCGCAAAGACCCGAAGTTCAAGGACCAGGAAAACGGTAACTACAAACTGAAGCCCGGTTCGCCCTGCGAGAAGACGGCCAAAGACGGCTCAAACATGGGCTGCTTCTAACCGCTGGGGCGCGGGACATAACCGAAATCGCGGGGACTGTCCCGGATCGCGCCGTGCTTCTGCGCGGCGGGGGCTGTCCCCCTCTGGCGATTTCGGATTGTGTCCCAAGCCGGAAATGGAGATTGCGGCAGCGAAAGCTGCCGCTTTTCTTTCCGGCAGACTCGTCCGAGCGCGGGACGAGGACATCACCGGATTGACTGGCAATTCGGCTCGTGCCCCAAGCCCCGAGCCCACGTACGTCCCTGCAGAAACTCATGTCCCGGCCAGCGCGACGCCCGGCGCGGCGGTTCACATTGCGCGGGCGTGCAATCGACCTTGAATCCTGCTTGAACCGCTTCACCGCATCGGGCTCGAGGATCACTTCGCACACGGCTTCGCTTCGGCCGTCGTAGCGCGACCGGCTCTGCGCGCCGGCCAATCGACAATCTACAATCTAGAATCGAAAACCCTCTGAAAAGCTCCCCTGAAAGCTCGCTAGAAAGCTCGCTTCAGAGTTCGCTGGAAAGTATCTTAGAACGCTTATTCGAAAGCTCACTTCATCGCTTCTTCAATCGCTTGTCTCAGTGTTCGTCACATCGCTTCGCTCATCTCTCCTCTCAAAGCTCGGCGCATCGCTTCTTGCATCGCTTGCTTCAAAGCTCCGTCGAAAGCTCGGGTCAAAGGTCCTCTGAAAGCTCAACTCAAAGCTCATTTCAAGGCTTGTTTCAAGGCTTCTTCGAATG
>CAZSUX010000294.1:0-3715 GCA_964610135.1 uncultured bacterium
ACCGGTACCGGCCTCCTTTCGACCCTGCCCGTCGTCTACCCTCTCCCGGCCAGCGCCTTCAGCGCGCGACGGACGTTCGTCCGGACCAGGAACTTGCGCCAGCCGAGCGCGCCGTCCGTGTTGTCCATGATGATGTGGTGCAGCCCGGAGGCAGCCACCCGCACTGAAAACGTATCCCCCTTGTCGGACGCGATCCGCTGCAGCAGCGGTACGGCTGGTTGTCCGGCGGCCCACTTAGTGAAGTTGGAGTCATCCATGACCTTCAGGACTACCTCGCCCGAGTCTGACCCGCAGTATCCGTAGAGCTTGTATCCGGCACGCACCGTGTCCGACCACGACTGGAAGTCGCCAGCCTTCACCGCTGCATCCCAGAACAGCACGCCCGCGGTCTCGGCGCGTACCGTGAGAGCGAGACTGTCGCTTGCAGTCAGGCCATCCTCGTCCGTAACCGTGACGCGGATAGCGCCCTGACCCGATGACTCTGGGGCAAACCAGCGCACCTTCCTACCCCAGTCCCAGCCGAGCCTACCGCCCTCCTGAGACCAGGCGAATGAGAGTTGTTTGTTGTCCGGGTCGATGGCGTTGCACGTGTAGTCGACACTGTCTCTCGCCTCGACCGACAGGCTGCCGTCAATCGACGAGATGACCGGAACTTCCTTCGGCTGCGGACACCCTGCCAGGCACAACAGCAGGACGGCCGACAGCAGAGCCAGCCGAGATAACCTCTGCATGGGTTCAGTTCTAGCAGGCCGGACCGTCGCTGTCAACTGAATTCTACGCGGGGTTCTTGACTACCCGTGGCGCTTCCATAGAATCCTGACGGCGCAGCCGCAGTGGCGGACATGACCTTGCCCGACACGAGACGAGAGCAACGAGCCGAAGTGGCGGAACTGGCAGACGCAGCGGACTCAAAATCCGCCGTCCAGCGATGGACTTGTGGGTTCGACTCCCACCTTCGGCATGCAGGAGTACCTCCACGACTGCCCACTGGCCAAGCTGCCCTGACCTCATGGCCATCGCGTCCAGCGATGGACTTGTGGGTTCGACTCCCACCTTCGGCATCCAGACGTACTTCTAGAACTGCCCACTGGCCGAGCTGCGTGGTTTCTGTCTTTGGACTTGTGACTTGCGGCGCTGCGCCGCCTAGTATCCCCACTCTTCGGCCAGGTACGTCTTGCGCCGGCAATCAGGACACAGGATGCGCAAGGTATCTGACCGGTAGGGCTGCACATCGCCGCGCGGACGCGGCTCGGCCGTGCCGAGTTCTCCGTACAGAGTGAGGAACAGCGTCGGGTTGGAGTTGGCGAGGTCTCCGACTTTGTGGGCAATCCATAGCAGGTGCGCCTTGGTGGCAAACGGCTCGCCGCAGACCTCGCAGTAGGCGAGTTCCTTCTCGACCGAGGTCTCCCAGTCCGCACTGCGTTCGGTCCGAGCGGTGTCGAACTCCTGCGAATGGTAGATGCCTTCGCGGGTCGTGCAGTAGAGGACGCACTGGCCGCAGTAGATGCAGCGATCGGCGTGGTGGACGTTGCGCATGACGCCCTTGTCACGATCCACGACTATCTCGCGCGCCCGGGCCGGGCAGACTCGCGTGCAGGCCCCACAGCAGATGCACTTGTCTTCACGGAACTTGAGGAGGCCGCGGAAGTTCGGGTGGACGGAGTCAACCTTGGCCGGGAACTTGGTCGTGAAGGGACCTTTGACCACGGCCCGCACAGCCTCGACCAGCTCTCGTACTTTCGGCAGCGGTATTCTCACGTCTTGTCCTCGATAATCGACTCACCACCACGGTCATCGGTGAACTCGTCCTTAACCGTGTCCTTCCAGAGCTTGACCCCGAAGATGAGTGAACCGCGAGCCAGCGCGTGCGCCGCCACCGGTACGGTGATCAATATGAACAGAGCACAGAGAAGAGCTTTGACCCCGAGCGCGGAGAAACCGGTCTTAAGGAAGATACCGAGCATGATTCCGCAGGTACCGAGTGTGACGCACTTGGTTGCTGCCTGCATTCGGTTGTACAGATCAGGGAAACGCACGAGGCCGAGACAACCGAGCAGCGTGAAACCAACCCCGACGCAGAGGCTGATCCAACCCAGGACCTCAATCATCCAGGCTCCTTCCTTCAAGGTATTTGGCCAGCGCCAGCGTGCCCACAAACGAGATGATGGCCAGTGCGATCGAGAGGTCTATCAGGTAGGCGAGTCTGTACCTGAGGGCCATTAGCGCCGTGATGCTGGTGAAGATGACCGACATGATATCAACGGCGATTGCTCGATCCGGTATGCTCGGACCCTGCAAAGCCCGGTAGAGGCAGAAGAAGGCGCCGAAGGAGAGAATGACAATGAGTACCGTCATCAGTCGAATATCCTCGCCAGGAAGTACTCGAATGGCCCGATTATTGTCTTGGAGGCGGTGGCCATGTCGCTGGACCCGACCTCAATCCAGTGTATGTATAGCACGTCGTCCTTGATTTCCACGGTCATCGTCCCCGGAGTAAGTGTGATCGAGTTGGCCAGGAAGACCCGGGCGATTTCGGACTTCAGGCTGGTGCGAATCTTCACGATACCGGGTTTGATCTGCAGGCCGGGAGACAGCACGCGCAGCGCGACGTCGATGTTGGACTTGAGACACATGTAGACAAACACCGGAATGTAGACGAGCAGCCAGAACCAGCGGATCGGGTTGAGCAGGTGCGATGGCTTGACTGGGAGATACTGTCCGAAGAATGCCGCGGCGAGAAACGCCGCCCCGACGCCGGCAAGGACCTCCTGATAGTGGAGGGTGTACACAAGGAGCATCCAGACCGCGAATCCCAGGACGAAGTAGGCGATGCGTTTGCCCATTTATCCTCCGATGACCGTCCGGGCATAGCCGAGCCCGTTCAGCAGGACCTGAGCCGCGGGACCGACCAGCCTGTCCAGCGCCGGCTTGAACCCGATGCCGAGCGCAAGGGTCAGAGCCAACAGAACCAGCATGGCAAGCACCATGGTGGCCGGTGATTCGTGTGCCGCGGTCGGCTCCCGGTCCTTGTGGCTGAAGAATGCGCTGTTTGCGACCTTCACCAGGTAGCCGAGGGTCACGGTCGAGAAAAGCGCGGCCAGAATGGCCAGCCAGTACAGCTTCGCCTGCACCGCTCCGATAATCACGAAGAGCTTGGAGAAGAAGCCGGCAAAGGGTGGTACGCCCGCGAGTGAGAGCGACCCGAGCAGGTACGACCAGGTAGTGAGCGGCATCTTCGTTTCAAGGCCCGACAGCTTGTCCAGGTCGCGGGTGCCGGTTGCGTGCTCAACCGACCCGGACGTGAGGAACAGCAGCCCCTTGCCCAAAGCGTGGGCGAGGACGTGGAAGAGTGCACCAACGATGGCCCAGTAGTTGCCGATTCCCAGCCCGATGAGGATGTAGCCGATCTGGCTGATGCTGGAGTAGGCCAGCAGTCGCTTGTAGTCCTTCTGGGCGTACGCAAGGAGCCCGCCGGCGACAATAGAGAGAACGCCGAACGCCAGCAGCAGGTTGAAGAACGCGGGCGCGTTGGCTCGGGAGAGGCCGAAGACGTTGAACATGACGCGGCACATCGCATACACGCCCAAGACCTTGATGAACACACCCGAGAGCAACGCCGAGACCGGTGCCGGTGCCGAGGGATGCGCATCCGGCAGCCAGGCGTGGAACGGCACCATCGCCATCTTGACCGCGAACCCGACAAGGAAGGTGGCCA
>CAZSUX010000295.1:0-3696 GCA_964610135.1 uncultured bacterium
CGAGAGTCGTGCTCCGGAGAATATTGCTCAGGTCCTGCCCCTGAGACCACTGGTAGGCGATCCGCGCCGTCAGTTCGCGCACCTGCCCGCCGGACGAAACCCGCAGGGTGTTGCGCCGCTCACGGGTGGTGCTGGTCGGTGGTCTGAGGCTGTCGAACGGGAAGATGTCGGTGAACCCCAGGCGATAGTGCCACGGCGCGGCGTCGTACACTCCGACCAGGTCGCTGTTGCGCGAAAGCGTATAGCTGAGGTCGATCGGCTCGAGCATCCGTGACAAACCGCCGGCTCCTTTCCGGAACGCATCGAACGGACTGAGCTTTGGCTGCGGCGGAACCGACTCCCCGGTCGTGTCCCTACCGGCCGATGAGTCCTGTCCCAGCGAGTCGCTCTTGAGTTCCCGCTCCGATTTCCCCTTCAGTGGCTTCGTGTCCCGCCGCTCAGGCGGCTCGAGCTTGCCCAGCAACTCGGGCAGGTCGGTGCCCAGGGTGAATTCGATGTCGCCGGAGTTGTTCATGTTCCGGTACTGCGAGTAGCCGGTCGCGACCTTGGTCCGGTCGTCGGCGTAGTCGCCGTTGAAGTCAATTCCCGGGGTAATCGCGTCCGCCATCTCGAAGCTGTATCCGGCATCGAAGCTGTGTTCACGGCCGGCTTCGGTGCCGGTCGTGAGGAACCACAACGTGTCGGGCGACGGTACCAGCAGGTCCCGGTCGGTCTGGACGTCGTAGCCAAATGTCAGGTCGTCGATCGGCGAGTAGTCGACCCCGAACTCGGTAGAGAGCCCGTGGCCCAGTAGGGTGTCAACCCGAAAAGCACTGTCAGGACTGGTGCGCGTGCCGCGCAGGGACCGCTGTCGGGCGTCGGTCACGCCGAAGCGCACATCCTGTGGAAACAACGCGAGCTCGCTCTCCGAGCCGACCCCGACCTTGAGGTCGGGCGCGACCGCGTAGCTCCACTGGAACGTGCTCGCCGAAGATGAATCGCGGACCAGCGGCGCGTGGTTCTGACCGTGGCGGTCACGCCACGAAACGGCCATGCCCTCAAGCGTGTAGTTAAGCCAGCGGTTACCCGACTTCTGTTTGCGTACGTTGTCGAGGAACAGCTCCTGGCTTCCCCCCGTGGTCACGTAGTCCGGCGACGAGGCGAGCGCCTCCGGCAGCAGCAGGTCTGGATACACTGGCGAGAACTTGGGCACGTCGTGCCGGCCGGATATCGAGTACCCGATTGGCAGACTCAGCCCCCAGGCCTGAGGCAGCAACCGGTCGAGATTTGCCCTGAAGCTCGCCCCGAGACTGGTTCCGAAGCCGCCGGCCTTCACGCCCCGGCCCTCGCTGAACCGGCGGAAGTTGGGGTCGGAGTAGCCGTAGTTCACGCCCAGCGATACGAAATCCGAGAGCGCGACGTTGGTGCGGGCCTGGAACCCGTAGCCCGGCTCCTTGTGCGGGGCGGTCAGACGCATATCGTCGAACCAGAGCCCGCCGGAAATCTCCGCGCCCTCCGGGTTCTCGATTCCCAGCGCCGTGTAGCGGATACCCGCGAGCGAGGGAGTCCCCAGCACCCGGTAGGGCCCGCTCGACCACAGGTCCGTCCTCGGCACGTCGGCCTCATCCCGTCGCAGCTTCAGCACCGGAAACGAATCCAGAGGAATCACGAACTCGTACCACCTGCCGTCCCGGCCCGGCACCAGTGCACCGCTGGTCACCGGAGATCGGTACTCGTAGTAGTTGACCGAGTCCACGCCCAGCCTGAGAAGAAACGCCAGGCCGTTCCCATCGTCATGCACGTACAACCGGAGGTCGCGGTACTCCCGGTAGTCCTCCTGGTCCGCCGAAGTCTTATTCACGGTCGCCCGCCGGTAGCCGTGCAGGTTCTGGTAACCGAGGAGCAGTGCCCCCTCCTGCTCGAGGTTACCGGTGGCGTCGCGTTTGAGCTGAAACGGCGGGGTGTAGCTGGTATCGGTCTTACGCGAGATCTGAGTCGCCCAGACCTTCTCGGTTGTATCGCTCGGCACGTGGCCCGGCATGCGGCCGGTATCGCGGAGTGAGGTCAGCGATGGATCGGTCCAACGGCTGCCGATGAACTCAATTGAATAGAAGTCGACCGTGTCCGGTTGTTCGAAACCGTCAAACCAGACGCGGACCAACCGGATGTCCTCCCATTTGGGCTGGCCGACGGTCTTGAAGCTGATACTGTCATGCAGCAGGACACGGCAGAGCTTCCACCCATTGACGAGGTCGGTGAAGTAACGAGTGTCGCCCAGCGGGATGTCGCACTCGAAGTAATGGTTGTATCGGGAGAAACCGCTCCGATCCAGGTCTTCCTGGTCCAGATAGTTATTGCCTTCCGTGCCGTTGGGGTTCGTCTCGGGGCCGAAGTCGTCGTTGCCATTGTCGGCAGTATCCGGTTTGCCCCACATGCTGTCGGCTCCGAAGATGGTATCGAGGCCCGTGTCTTCCAGCCCGGCATCGAGCACTCCGTTGGCATTCCGGTCCTCGGTGTTGTTGCGTCCGTCCAGTCCGACGATTGCGCCGCCTCGGTTCCGCCGCGGCGCGTCTTCGTCGATGGACATTCCCACGGTTACGTGGATGGTACCGGTCGTGCCCCTCGGTTTGAGAATCATCCGCAGGTCTTCGACGTCGCTGAGGTTCATGCTCATGCCGGACTGCGCGGCCGAAGTCATCATGCCGGCCCACGATTCCCGGTCGCCTGAGTCGGGTGTGAACGCCACTTTCAGTATTTCGTGCCGGTCCAGGTCCTGGTCTTCGGTGGACCCGAATACGCTGTCGTTGCGCACGCCCACACTCGGTCTGACCCAGGAGAGGCGGGTGTGCGCGAAGTGGGTGGTGTCTTTGTCTGCCGGCACCGAGCTCCACGACCACAGCACCGGCGTAATCGACACGTCGCGGGTGATCGTCGTGCCCTCGAAGTCATCGAGGTAGGCGACGCCCCGGGTGTTGGGGTCCGGCATCGAGACCGCGCCCTCGGCCGAGACGCTGAATGAGGATGCCGCCTGGGCGCGCAGCAGCGGCAATCGGTCCAGGAATGCGCTGACCGCATTGGAGCTAGCCGTGTAGGAGGCGTCAGTCTCGGCGATAACCCGGCTGAATGGCTCGGAACCCAGCGACGGCTTCTCTTCCTGAGTTCCCTCGCTCCGGTAGAATATGCTGGTGCCGAGCTTCCCCTGTCCGGACGCGGCCCACTCGGCCCGGCCGCCTACCAGCGATTTCTGGGATACCGAAAACAAGGGGTCGTACTCGAAAGTCACCTGTATGTCGGCGTCCGGAGGCAGCGCCTTCACGAACGCGAGGACTCCCGTCGCGTAGTTGATCGTGTAGTCGGTGTTGACCGACCACCGCACGCCGTTGACCACGACCTTCTCGGAACCGTCTTTGATGTCAGGCTGCCCGAGGTAAAAGGACCCGGCCGCGCTGGAGTACTCGGCGACCATGTAGTACTTGAAGCCTTCTCCGGAAGGCAGCGAGCCCGGGTCACGTCGATAGATGATCGGATCGCGTGTTGACAAAGCGCTGGTGTCGAACGGCTTGGACCCTGGAAACCGGATCAGGCCGGTCTTGGTCTCGAACTCCGGGTACTCGATCCGGCCGTCGTCGTTAGGGTCGAGTCCGAGCAACTCGACGAACCTGCGCCCGGCATTGGCGCCGGCATCCTCGTACTCGAGGTCCGCCGCTTCGGGCACCT
>CAZSUX010000296.1:0-3021 GCA_964610135.1 uncultured bacterium
CGGAACTGGTGCTCGCCGATGAGCCGACCGCCAACCTCGACGCCGAGAACTCGCATAAGATTCTGCAGACCATGGTCGGCCTGAACCGCGACCTCGGTACCACCTTCCTCTTCTCCACCCATGACGAAAAGGTCATCCGCTATCTGCGCCGCAAGATTTCGCTGGTCGACGGCCGGGTTGCGGCCGACGTGGCGCAGACGCCGACCGGTGCCGGGCAATGACGACACTCAGGCTGGCAATCCGCAACCTGCGCGGCGCGGGCATCCGGACTTGGTTGAACGCCATTGCCCTTTCCTTTGCCTTCGTCGCCATCATATTCGGCCAGGGTATGCTGCAGGGGATGAACAAGCAGGCCGAGGACGCCTCGACCGCTTTCGAGTTCGCGGGCGGCCAGTACTGGCAGAAGAACTACGACCCCTATGACCCACTGACCTTTGAAGACGCGCACGCGCCGGTTCCGGCAGCGCTCGAATCGCTTGCTGACGCGGGCAGGGCCGCACCGATTCTCGTCGTGGCGGGCAGCATCTACCCGCAGGGCCGCATCAAGCCGGTAATGCTCAAGGGCATCGACCCGGGCCAGAAGATCCTCGCGTTGCCGACTGCGGCTCTCGGCGACACCGCCGAGGAACTGCCGATACTCATCGGCAGCCGCACCGCGGCCTCGACCGGGCTTGCGGTCGGCGACCAGGTGACCGTGCAGTGGCGCGACGTCGACGGCGCGTTCGACGCCCGCGACGGCCGCGTGGTCGAGATAATGAACACCAGCGTCGGGACCGTGGATCTGGGTCAGGTCTGGGTGCCGCTCGGCACGCTGCGGAGGCTGGCTGGGATGGAGGGCGAGGCGACGATCGTCACCGTGGCCAAGGGTCTGCGCAACGCGTCTACGGTCGAGGGGTGGAACTTCCGAACGCCCGCCTACCTGCTCTCGGACCTGCGCCAGATGGTGCAGTCCAAGACCATCGGGCAGTCGATAATGTTCACAGTCCTCTTCCTGCTCGCGATGCTCGCGATATTCGACACGCAGGTGCTCTCGGTGTTCCGGCGCCGCCGCGAAATCGGGATGCTCGTCGCGCTCGGCATGACCCGGGCCCAGGTCATCGTCCTGTTCACCCTCGAGGGCGCGTTGCACAGCATCCTTGCGGCGGTCCTCGGCGTGGTGTACGGTGGTCCGCTTTTCTACTTCCTCGGCCGCAACGGATTCAGCATCCCCGGTGGCGACTCGTGGGGATTCTCCCTGGGCGACAGGCTGTACCCGACCTTCACCGTCGGGCTGATACTGGGCACGACCGTGCTCGTGTTCCTCGTCACCACGTTCGTTTCGTGGCTCCCGACCCGCAAGATTGCCAAGCTCAAGCCAACCGACGCACTGGCCGGACGCGGAACATGAGGACGGGTGGTGCTCAAGTGCTCAAGTGGTCCAGTGGTCGAGTGCGCGGAGGCGACGGAATGACCACTCGGGTTTCGGGTTTGAATCGTCATTCGGAATTCGATCTTCGAACTTCCGCCGCCGAGGCGGTGCTATGCTAGGCTTTCTCGCCAAGGGCCTGCTGCGCGACCGGTCCCGCAGCCTGTTCCCGCTACTCACCTGCGCCATCGGCGTCACGTTGGTTGTGTTGATGGACTCCTACCTGCGCGGTGCGACCGACGCGATGTTCCGGACCACGGCCAGCTTCGTCTGCGGGGACCTGCGCGTGACCACACGAGCCCATGCCAAGGCCGGCGCGGATGCGTCCAACGAACTGGCACTGCTTGGCGTGGACAGCACGATAGCGGCGCTGCGACAGGAGTTCCCCAACGTGACGTGGATGCCTCGGACGCGGTTCGGCGGCCTGGTTGACGTACCTGACTCGGCCGGCGACACGAGGGCGCAGGCGCCCGCCGCCGGGCTGGCCGTAGACCTGTCTGAGGGCAGTCCGGAACGGAGCATACTCCGGCTGGACAAATCCCTGGCCTCGGGCCGGCTGCCCGCCGCCCCCGGCGAGGTCCTGCTGTCCCACGACTTCGCTCGCCGGCTTGGGGTCGGGCCCGGGGACACGTTCACGCTGGTCGCATCGACGATGAACGGCAGCATGGCAACCTGGAACTTCGTTCTTTCCGGCACGGTCCGGTTCGGCGTCAGCGCAATGGACCGGGGCGCGCTGGTTGCGGACATCAGGGATGTCCAGCAGGCGCTCGACATGCCCGATGCGGCCGACCAGGTGCTGGGATTCCTGCCAGGTGGCGCGTACGATGACCGGCTGGCGACGCGGCTGGCGGCGGAGTTCAACGCGGCCCATCCGGGCGGGGATGAGTACGCGCCGGTAATGGAGCCGCTGCGCACGGCGAGCGGTCTCGGTTCGATGTTCGACTTGATCGGTGCGGCGTCGGCCTTCATCATCGCCATCTTCGTTACCGCAATGGCGGTCGTACTTTGGAACGCCGGCCTGATGGGCAGCCTGCGCCGGTACGGCGAAATCGGGGTCAGGCTGGCAATCGGTGAGTCAAAGGGGGCGGTCTACCGTTCGCTGCTGGCCGAGGCCTTCCTTGTCGGCCTTGCCGGATCCGCAGTCGGCACCATGATCGGCCTCGGGTTCAGCTACTACCTGCAGGAAGTCGGGTTCAACATCTCAGGCATGATGCCGAACGCCACGATGGCAATCGACGACGTGCTCCGCGCGCGCATCACGCCGGTGAGCCTCTACATCGGGTTCGTGCCCGGCCTGCTCGCGACCTTTCTGGGTGCCGCGATATCCGGGCTCGGCGTGTACAAGCGCGATACCGCGATGCTCGCTAAAGAGTTAGGAAGTTGACATGAGAAGCATCATATCAAAGGTCAAAAGCCAAAAGCCAAAAGTCAAAACCCTGTCCCTCAGCTTGGGCTTGTGCTTGTGCCTATCCTTCTGCCTTGCGGCGGAGACGCCGAGCGGCGAAGAGATACTCAAGAAGGTCGATGATAACAACTACGCCGAAACGCGCGTGGCCGTGTCCGAGATGGTCATCCACCTTGCCCGCAATACGCGTACGGTCCGGGCCAAGTCGTGG
>CAZSUX010000296.1:3031-3663 GCA_964610135.1 uncultured bacterium
TCGTTCACCGAGTTCCTTTACCCGCCACGGGACAAGGGCACCAAGATGCTCAAGCTCGGGGATGAGCTCTGGACCTATGCCCCTTCGACCGACCGAACCATCAAGATATCAGGCCATATGCTCAGGCAATCGGTGATGGGTTCCGACCTGTCGTACGAAGACATGATGGAAGACCACAAGCTCATCGACCAGTACTCGGCCGCTGTCGCCGGCGAAGACACCGTGCTCGGCCGGCAATGCTGGGTAGTGGAATTGACGGCCAAGGCTCCGGACGTCAGCTACCACTCGCGGAAGATATGGGTGGACAAGGAACGGTACGTGCCGCTGCGGGAAAACCGGTATGCCAAGAGCGGCAAGTTGCTCAAGACCACTGAGGTGAAGAGCGTCTCATTGCGCCAGGGCCGCTGGATCGCGGACCGGGTCTCATTCAAGGACGCACTCAAGAGCGGAGCGGGAACCGAGTTCATCCTCGACTCCCTCCGCCTCAATGTCTCGATTCCCGACTACATCTTTTCCAAAGCTGCGCTGAAGAAGTAGCGCGAAAACGGGGACTGTCCCGCGCGTCGAGCGCTCCGAGGGGCTGTCCCCAGTTTTCGCCGGGCTCGTCGGCTTCGGCCAACTCGCGGCCGAGG
>CAZSUX010000297.1:0-3656 GCA_964610135.1 uncultured bacterium
AGCCGGCTCGGCCAAGGCGGCTGCGATTGCCGCCAGGCTCAGGCCGGTTCTCGCGGCGCGTTCGATTCCCGGTGCTCAGTTCGTTGCCTACTTCGCCTTTGCCCAGAAGCTCGGCCGGCTTTGCCGCAACTATGCCGCCAAGTCCCTCGCCATCGCCGCGGCCGACCTGATTGACCGCTACGAAGCCAAGTCGCTCGACCGGGACGCCTTGCGCGCCATCGCGGTGACCATATTCGGCGTGACCAACCTCGACTAGGCTGACCGCCGCCGCGTCGGCTTGACTCCCACAGCGCCGCGTTTATCCTGTTGCCGTATGGGTACGACTCCGTCGCAGTCGGTCACAGACCTTGTCGAGCGGTTTGAGATGGACCGCGAGGAATTTCCGTCCCCTGACTACAAAGAAGAACAACTCCGTCTTGAGCCCCGAACCAGACCGGTCACTGGTGGACGGATGCGTTTGTCTCGTCTAGCGGCGTGCCTGATCCTGCTCGCAGTGACCCTGGCCTCCGGCCTGGAGCCCGAATGGACCATATACCTGCCTGACTCGCTGTCCGGGCTGCCTGGCCCGCAGTGCGCAGCATACAACCCTCTGACTGACAAGGTCTACGTCGGAGGATACGCGAACTGCGTAATAGTCATCGATTGTGCCACCAACAAGAAGGTCGCACGGATACCAACCAAGTCGGGAACTTCGGCGATGTTCTGCAGCCCGGTGAACGGCATGTTGTACTGCGCAGGCGACGTAATGACGGTAATCGACTGCGTCGGCGACACCGTCGTCAGGACGCTGCCGGTGAATCAGGCGGCGCTCTGCTACAATTCGCGGAGCCAGGAACTCTACGCCTACTCGAGGCGCAGCATCATTGTCGTCAATACCCGAACGGACAGCATAGTGGATACGTTGAATGTGGGCGCCTTCGCGCTCTGTTACAACCCGCACGATGACAAGGTCTACTGCAGGACCAGAAGTGGTGTGAGGATACTGAGCGGCCGCGACGGCGCGTTTGTCGCGGACGTTCCACTGGAAAATGGGGCATGGGAGAACCTCGGCGACCACTCATTCAATGTGGGAGTCGAGAGAGGGTCGCTGATATGCTACAACCCCGCAAGCAACAAGGTCTATTGCGCGAACTACGGCAGCAAGACCGTCACCGTGATTGATGGCAGCACCAACGCGGTCCTAGACACCATCGTTGTCGGCCCAGGCCTAGTAGGCCTCTGCTGCAACCCGCGCAACAACAAGGTCTACCTCGCCAACGGCGCGTATCCGCAGAGCTGGCCCTTCCACGAAATCGGCGATTCTACCGTATCAGTTGTGGACGGCACGACGGACAAGGTCATCGCCACTATCGCGACCCATGGCCGACCCATGGTGCTCTCCTACGACTCGGCGAGTAACAGAGTGCTGGCTGCGTGCAGAGTCGCGACCACCCCTGCTGAAAGTTCTTCTAGGGCGCCCGTAGCCGGCAGGGCAGAACGCAAACCAACGGTCGACATCATTGACGGCAGGTCGAATCGGGTAACGGCGAGCGCGGCCCTTAGCCACCAGGCTACGGCCTTCTGCTTCAACCCTCGGACAGGATACACGTACTGCGTGGTTCCTGACCGCGACCAACCCGACGTGGTGGCATTGAGAGTCGCGTCCGGCGAGGTGATTGCCAAAGTGCCCACCGCGCGCCATCCGGGAGCACTCTGCTACAACCCGCGTGACAACAAGCTGTACTGCTCCATCCGAAGAGATGGCGAACTCGTGGTGCTGGATGGTGCGACGAACCGTTTCCTGTCCAGGGTGAAGACCGGGCGAGAGCCGTGGCGGCTGTGCTACAACTCCAAGGAAGACAAGATCTACTGTGACGAAGCATACAACACCAGGGTTCTCGTACTCGACGGCAAGACTGATAGCGTGATATCGAGTCTGATGATAGGCTCACCGGTAATGTGGTACGACTCGCTGAACAACTGGGTCTATTCCTTCAAACAACCCTGGGCCACGGGGCGTGTGGCGGTAACGGACGGCACCACCGATAGTATCATCGCGGAGGTCCCGTTTCGACATCCTTGGAGTTTCTGCGGCAATCCAAAGACCGGCAAAGTCTACTGCCACAGCGACCAGACTGGAGAATTGGCGATAATTGACGGCCCGACGCACGCACTGGTCAAGACGATGCAGATTGGTACGGGTCGGATCGTCCTCTGCTGTAACTACAGGGACAACAAGGTCTACTGCGCCGCGAAGAAAATGATGGTGATAGATGGTACCACAAATGCAGTGGACACGTCCTGGTTCATGCCCGCAGACGCCATGTGCTACAACGCGCGGGACAACAAACTCTATGTCAGCGGGAGATTCGGTCTATCGGTCCTCGATGCCGCAACCAACAGAGTCCTGGCCAACTTCAGCGAGTACGCGGGGGGCAGAAACATCTACTACAACGCTGCTGACAATTGCGTCTACTGCGTTTGCGACAACCGGGTCGCGGTTGTTGATGGCGCCAGCAACGAGATTCTCCGTACCTACACGGTCGGACATGACTGGCACGTTCTGGCATGTAACACCGAGCAGAATAGGATCTACGTCGCGAACCAGGACGGGTACGACATTTCGGTGATCCGCGGCGGCAGTCGGTGAGAGGAATCACGGGCAGTCACCCCACCTAATGACGGCGGCAAGGCGTGGAGAGCCAGCGGCTGATGGCTGACAACTTGCTGCTGACAGCTCACGGCCTACGGCCAAAGCGGGTGGCTTTGGTCGGGTTGACGTGCGGCAGTACGGACGGTATGATTGGGGTGAAAGAGAAATGACCTTCATGAGAGGCACGAGGACCGAAGCAGCGGCTCAGTTCCCGCAGAAGAGAGCCTAGCGACGATGCCGACCATCTCGATGTTCTACGGCGTTATCATCCGGATGTACTACGCGCCCGGTGAGCACAACCCGCCTCACTTCCATGCCTACTACAACGAGTTCAAGGCGACCTTCTCCGTTGATACGCTTGAGTTGATGCAGGGCGAACTGCCCAAGCGGCAGCTACGCCTTGTTCAGGCGTGGGCGGAACTTCACCGGGACGAGCTGCGTGCCGACTGGCAGATGGTGACAAACGGAGAGGAACCATGCCGAATCCCGCCGCTCCAGTAGCAGAACCAGTCACGGAGTATCCCGGCGTGACCAGCGTGAAGGCAGCGGAGGACCACAGGTTGATTCTTTCCTTCGGCAACGGGGAGCAGAGAGCCTTTGACGTGACGCCGCTATTGTCCTGCGGGCGGTTTCGCGAGCTGGCCTCGCCGGAGGTGTTCAAGAAGGTCCGCATCTCGTATGATACGGTAGAATGGGAGAACGGACTCGACCTCGACCCCGAGTATCTGTACGAACACAGTCAGCCGGTCTGACACCGGCGATCCCAGAACCCAATCGAGCGCGTCGTGACGAGATGGTCGGTCTGGTCGAGATGATGGTGACTGCCGACAGCGTACATCGGCCGATGGCATTGACCATACGAAGATTGGAGGATTCATGTTTTCTGATATCGAGATTGCGCAGCAGGCGAAGCTGAAGCCGATTAGTGAGATTGCGGCCGGGCTCGGAATCACCGACCCGGATTTGATACTGCCGAACGGGAACTACAAGGCGAAGTTCTCGGTCAGGCTGTTGGACCAGTTGA
>CAZSUX010000298.1:0-3642 GCA_964610135.1 uncultured bacterium
TATCTCGCGAGCAACGACCAGAGCTCCTTGTCCGGTTCCTTGCCGAGTAACGAGTTGGGCTCCGTCCCAAGGTCCTTGCCGAGTCACAGTACACATTCCCGTCCAGGTTCCTTCCCGAATCCCTCTGCAGAGAACTTCGTAACCAACTTGCTGAGCTTCTTGGAGAGGAACCATCCGAGGAGTTTCCGATTGCCGATTGGCGATTTCCGATTGGCGGAAGGATGAAGGCGGATTGCTGGTTGCGGACGGTCAGCGTTTGCGGGGCGGAGTCACCTGTCTTCGGCCGCGCGTTTGAGCGCACGATTGATTTCCGCTCCGCAGGCCGAGACTGTGCGCAGGTATCCGAGGCCACGCAACTCGCGCTGGAGCGCGTGTGCCAGGTCCAGTCGGTTGGGCCTGCCGCCGGGCACGTACGATCCGGCATACCGGACGGCAATGTCCTGTTCAACGCCGCGCCAGCGACGGAACAGAGGCCTTGGTACGCCGCGCTTCGCGGCCCGCTCCCTGAGGTGCTGCTTGATGGCACCGAAGGAACGGCCGTATGGCCGTCCGCGTTCCGGGTGCTTCAGTCGGGCTGCGTCGAGCCGCCGGAGCGCGACCCGGCATGCCTTCGCAGCGCTGCGGAAGCTGCGGAACTGACGCTTCGCGTACAGGCCGATGAAGCGGTCCACGACCCTGTCTTCCTCAGGCGACCAGTCGCGGAAACCCCAGGCCAGGCCCGCTTCTTCTGCCAGGCGCTTGAGTTTGATGCTAGCGGATTCGAGCGTGCGCACCGGGGCCTTGTTGCCGCCGGTACGCCCTCGCCGCTTCCGGGCCATCCTCGCCTGGAACACACGCGAGGCATCCCGCACTTCGCGGAACCGGCCCGACGACACCTGGGGGGCAAGCTCCCTGAGCACTCGTCGCTCTTCCGGCGTGAAGTGGACGAGGACGCGCTTCCGGCCGAATTCAAGCGCACGCTCCCCGATGCGGGCCGCGATGGCAACGTGGGTTCTGGAGAAACCGTGCTTGCGCCGAGCCAGGACCTTCCGGCAAACGCGGGTCGCGGCGGTTGCGTCAGGATACTCGTGCCGGACCACCGCCCGGGCAAAGCGGTCGATGATGCGGCTTTCAGCTGCGGTGTAGTATGCCCGGGAGGGCGGTTTGTCCAACCGGCGCAACTCGGTCCGGAACCGTTCCCGGACGGCTTCGGCGGTGTGCCGGCCCTCTAGCCCGGCACGCGTCAAGGCGGCCCGGCACGCCCGCAGGGCCGCGCCCTCGGATTCGAACCGGCCGTTCCAGAGGCCGCGCGCGCCATAGACGACGATTCGGGTCTCTTTGAAGTACCACGGAATCGGATGGGCTGGGTCAGGCTTCACCCGGCCGGCGGCGCGAATCTTCCGTCGCATCGCGCGATTTTACTTCGTGGCAGTCGCAGGTCAAGCAGGAACGGCGCAAAGCGCCCGAGTTGGCAGAAAGCAGGTAGCAGTGGCAGAGGGCGGAGGTGGAATTCAGCACAAGGACACCAAGATGGACTTCCGATTGCCGAGTGACGGTTGAGGACGAGACCCCTCCTCCATGTCGGGGTGACACTCCATGCCATCTGCGTTCATCTGTGGTTAGTCACGTTCGAGCTCGGCCCTTGGTGACTTGATGTCTTGGTGGTAAGACTTCGAATCTGTGTAATCTGCGTAATCTGTGGACAGTCCTGTCGTCGCCGGTCTGCCTGTCCTTGACTTTCCGCCCGGCGGTGCTAACTTGAACCGGCATGGACGAAATAAAGCTCCGCTACGGCGTCAATCCCCATCAATCTCCAGCTCGGGCATTTGTCCCTCATCACAAGCTGCCGTTCAAGGTGCTATCCGGCGCGCCCGGGTACATCAATCTGCTGGACGCGCTCAACTCGTGGCAGCTCGTGCGCGAGATGAGGCAACTCACCGACCTGCCGTCCGCCGCCTCGTTCAAGCACGTCTCCCCCTCCGGCGTTGCCTGCGGCCGGCCGCTCTCCCCTGACCTCGCCCAGTCGTACTTCGTCACCCAAGACGAGCTTTCGCCGCTCGCGATTGCCTACGTGCGGGCGCGGGGCGCAGACCGGCTCGCGTCGTTCGGCGACTGGATTGCGCTGTCCGACACCGTGGACGAATCGGCCGCGAGAATCATCAGCCGCGAGGTCTCGGACGGCTGCATCGCGCCCGGGTTTGAGCCGGCCGCGCTCGAGCTGCTCAAGGCCAAGAAGAACGGGACCTACCCGGTGCTCGAAGTCAACCCGGGCTACGAGCCGCCCGAAACCGAATCGCGCCAGGTCTTCGGCGTCACGCTGGAGCAGGCGCGCAACGGCTCTCCCATTACGCCCGCCCTGCTGGAGAAAGTCGTGACGGTCAAGAAGCAGATAACCGACGACGCCCGCATCGACATGCTCGTGGCCACGCTAGCCCTGAAGTACACGCAGTCCAACTCGGTCTGCCTCGCTTGGGACGGCCAGACAATCGGCGTCGGCGCGGGTCAGCAGTCACGCATCGCCTGCACGCGCATCGCCTGCGCCAAGGCCGACAAGTGGCTGCTCAGGCTTCATCCGAAGGTACGCGCGCTCGACTTCAAGAAAGGCACCAGCCGCACCGAGAAGGCAAATGCGATTGACCTTCACCTTGAGGAGGACGCGACCGCGGCCGAGGTCGCGGCCTGGCGCCTGCACTTCAACACCGTGCCGGAGCCGATTGCCCGCGAGGAGCGACACGCGTGGTTGGCCCGCTTCAACGGCGTGGCCTTGAGCTCCGACGCCTTCATCCCATTCCGCGACAACATCGACCGCGCGGCCCGCTCCGGCGTCCGCTACGTAGTCCAGACCGGCGGCTCGACCCGCGACGAGGGCATCATCCGCGCCGCGGACGAGTACGGCATGGTCATGGTCTTCACCGGCCTCAGGTTGTTTCACCACTAGAAGGGACATGACCGAAACGCTCCGTGCGTTTCGGATCGTGTCCAGACCCGGACAAAGGCGCCAAGACACCACTTCGACCTCAGCCGGAACTTCTGACATCTAGCTTCTGACATCTAACGTCTGACTTCGGCCGGCCCTAGACTACCTCTTCCATCACCAGAAGGGACATGACCGATGCTCGTCCAGGGTTTCGGATCGTGCCCCACCCCTTGCCACCGGACATCACGAACAACAAAGGGCGGGCGCGGACGAGTCAAATCAGGACTGGCCTCTGGAGCGGAAGCCTAGGGCGTCGAGCAGCATGCCCCTGCCCCGGTTGATTCGCCAGACCCCGAGGGCGCCTACCGCCCGGACCGTGTATCGCACCGACTTCGACCCACGCTCGTGGACGCGCAGCAGCAACGGCAGGCAGGCGAAGCGGCTCAGCCCCGCGGCGAGGAACAGGACGTCGTAGTTCACGAACTGGAACCCGAAGAGCGTCAGCCGGAAGTTGTGCAGGGCCTGAGCGATGACGCCGGAGAGCATCGAGGCCACGAACGCACCGAGCCCGGTCACCACGCTGTAGATGGCGAAGTAGCTCTCGCGGTGGGAGGGGTCGTCCGCGAGGTCGAGCAGCAGGTTCCAGAGGCCCAGGCTGCCGCCGGTCCAGACCACACCGTTGAGCACAGCATCGCCCCAGACCGGCAGCTTGAACGACGGCGTGGCAAAGAGCCAGAGCAGCGGCA
>CAZSUX010000299.1:0-3628 GCA_964610135.1 uncultured bacterium
CCTGAATGTGCCCCTCGAGGTTTGGTACGACACGCTGGTGCGCGCACTCACCGCGTTGAGGCCGGCAACCTGCAGGCTCGATACCGACAGTTCGCCCGTGGCATCGAGCGTCTCCGCGGTTCCTGCCAGGCTGACGCTGCCGGAAACCCGACCCTGTACCGGCAGGGATTCAAGCCTCGCCAGCAGTCCCAGATTGAAGCTGTCCATCCGGACCTCAGCCTGAGCTCTCCCCTTCTGCCAGACCCCATGTCCGGAGACGACGCCAACCGGCCCGCTCAGCTCAAACTGCTCGACGGTGACGCGCTGGCCGACCCTGAAATAGGTACCGGATACCTTCAGCTGTTCGATATCCAGGTCAGGTGCGTGCGCCGTCACGGTCGCTTCGACCGAATCAAGTCCGCGACCAGACACCTCGAGTTCGGCGTCAATCCTCACGTCCGGCAGCATCGAATCGAGCTGCCGCACCGGGATGCCGACCAGCTTTGCCGAACCCGAGAAGTCAAGCCTGCGCAGGTCCAGCCGACCCGACACGTCGGCGCTGCCCAGCCCCGAGTCAGCCCCGGTCAAGGTCACTTGCACCACCGAGTCTCTCAGTCCCAGCTGGCCATCTATTGTGGGCAGATGAATGGCTTGCCACACCAGCCCTTCCGCTGTGTATCGGACTGCTCCCGATGGCTGGTCCTTCTCCAGCCCCACATCGCCTGCCGCCCGGAACCGGCCGCGAACCGCTGTGCGCTGTCCGACAGGGGCCGTCGAGGCCAACTCAGGCAGACTGACTGACAGGCTCTCCAGCTTGACTGCTATGGCGCTCGGCTGGAATGCCATCCTCAGCCCGGCCCGCAACGACGACGCCCCGGTCATAGCCACAAGGTCAGTTACCACGAGCGAGTCCGGAGTCAACCGCGCCGTGCCGCTCAGGTTCTTGAGCGAGACGCGCTCCTGAATCATGCGCGCTCTTACGTCCGCCAGCTGCGCCTCCATCTGCGCCGGCACCGACACGAGACTCAGGGTGAGGTTGACCGAGTCGAGACGCTGCACTGTGTCGAGGCAGACGCTGCCGCCGGAGAGTCGGAACTGCTCAATCCGGATGGGCGGGTACTGACTGCGGCCCGTGCCACGCGGTCCCGCAGCGGGGCGCACCGAACTCACGAAGAATCTCGGCTCGACAGCGGTTGCCGACGATGCCGAGAAAGTGCGATGCAGTATGGAAGCAACCGGGTCGTAGGTCAAAGACAGCCTCTTCACCTTTAGCGAGTCAGGACCCAGCCTAACGACGAGGTCGGTGACGCTGACGCTTCGCATGATGTTGCCTTCAATCCGACCGAACCGTACTTCGGCCCCTACCCGCGGCCCGCCTCGAATAAGAGCCTGGCTGAGCGCGTACCTGCCGACCGGCGGCACCGACACTATCAGCACGGCCACGATTAGACCCATAACAATCGGTGCGACCAGCGCAACAACGATACCGAACAGGACACGCCAGAAGCTAGAACGCATGCAACAGACCAACGTAGAAACGGCCAATATCCTTCGCCGGCGGATTCCGAAGCCGCTTGCCCCAGTCCAACCGAACCGGCCCGATCGGAGTCCTCACTCGGATGCCTGCTCCCGCGCTGTATTCGTAGGCTCGCATCCGGAAGTCCGAGCCCACGTCGCCGACATCAAGGAAACCGACCAGACCGACCCAGCGCAGGATGTAGGGCGTGCGCAACTCCAGGTTGCCGTTGGCGACTGCGGTGCCGTAGCGGTACCCGCCCACGGTCGAGCTGTCCGGGCCGATGGAACGGTCTCCGTACCCACGCATGCTGTTCCCGCCGCCGAGGGTGAAGGCCTCGTAGTACGGCACGGCCTCGGACCGACCATAGGGCCGGACGACGCCGGCATTTGCCCGCGCCGCGACGACGAAGTCGCCGCTGACCTGCTCCAGTCGCGGCGGCACGATGCCGAGCTTCTGGTACAAACGTACGTCTCCGGTCAGCTTGTACAGGTCGTTGTCGCCCCGGAGCGGCCCGCCGGCGCCTTCGACCGCGACCTGAATGGACAGCCCCTGGCCGGGATCAAAGATGTTATCGCGGGTGTCGTAGTGGCCGGTCAGCGCCAGCGAATTGGTAATGCCGTTCGCGGTATCTGCAACCAGCCGGAGCCGGTTGGTCAGTCCGACAGTCAACTGGGTGATGATGCTTCGGCTCATGCCTGTCTCAATGCCGATTTCCTGCTGCCGCGTGGTGTCGTTCAGGCGCTCGTAATAGAAGTACGGATGGGTCTGGAAGTCAATCCGGGTCAGAATCAGATACGGCACCTGGTATGTAGCGTCAAACGCAACTCGATAGTTCCCGAACGGCCAGAGCCTCGGTCCGGCCTCGCCACCAATGATGAACGTGTGGCCGCGGTTAAACAGGTTATCGTGCTCCCACTCGGCCGACACGATTACACGGCTGGGCGGATACTCGACTCCGCCGCCGAGGGCCACGCCCCGGTACGACTGCTCGACCACGTCGAATCGGACCACGACACTGTCCGTGCCGGATCCTGCGTCCCTCATCCCTCGTCCCTCGCCTTCCGCACCCTGACCGCTGTCGGCGATGACGTAATACGTCACGCGGTAGAAAAGCTTGGTGGCATAAAGGCGGCGCTGCGCTTCGCGCAGGTGTTCCTGGCTGAACCGCTCGCCCGGCTTGACTTCCGAAGCCCGTAGTATCGTCCGGGTGCTGACCGTCTTGTTGCCGCGCACCCGCACCTCGCTGACGTGACACAGCCGGCCCTCACTGATGTCAAACGTGAGTGTAGCCAACGTATCGCTGCCGGTCATCCCCGTTTGTACCTGGACAAACGGGTAGCCGGAATTGAGATAGTACGTCTGGAGCGCCTGCCCGCTCTGGTTGAGTTCGACCTGCGAGAAGAACCGGCCGGGCCGCACCGAGAGCTGCCCGAGCAACCGGTCGGTACCGACCGTGACATTGCCCGAAATCGCTATCGCACCCACCCGCGTCCGCGGTCCCTCGGCAATGCGGAACGTCACGACCGGATGGCGCTTTCCGGGCGTAACCTCTCGCTCTACATCGACCGAGTGGAACCCCTCGTTGTGGTAGAACTGCTCCAGGATTGCGGCGTCGTTATTGAGTTGGGCTTCGCTCGACGGCTTCTTTGGCCGCGCCATGACCAGTGAGGCAAGTGTCCGCCGGCCGTAGGTGTGCATCCCCTCGAACCTCACTGCCTCAAGCGTATCGCCGGCGCGAAGCTGTCCGACGAGACACAGGAGCAGCGCGGTTATCAACGCCTGATAATACCGGCGGGGCTATCGCTATTCAAGCCCGCCGCCGCCCGGAATCCGGTATTGATAGCCACCGAAGCACGCGCTGTCGGATAGAGCCCGCCGGGCCCAAGCCGGACGAAACGTGGCCCCATCTGTGTCCATCCGCGTTCATCCGTAGTCACTCCATCCGTTTCGTGTCGTTCGTATCTTCGTGGCGTCCGTTTCGGTTTCAGCGATTGACATCGAGCACGCTGGCCGATAATCTGACCCAGGAGAATCAACCCGATGAACCACTCAGAATACACGCCGGTCAGAGCCCCGCGCGGCACGACGCTCACCTGTAAAGGCTGGCACCAGGAAGCCGCGCTGCGAATG
>CAZSUX010000300.1:0-3619 GCA_964610135.1 uncultured bacterium
TGGTTCCGAGTGGCGGTCCGTCAGTTCGAATCTCTCACTGAACATCATCGGCGGCGGCATCGGCCGGGTGCACGGTGTCGAGCTGGGCGGCGTGTTCAACATCGTCGCGGAGGATGTGCTCGGCTACCAGGCGGCCGGCGTCTTCAACGTCATGGGCGGCCGGTTCGGCGGCGTCCAGGAGGCCGGCGTGTTCAATGTCGTCGGCAACGGGTTCACCGGCGCGCAGATGGCCGGCGTCGTCAACGTCGTCGGCGACGAGTTGTGGGGTGCGCAGGTGTCGGGCGTCGGCAATGTGGCCGGCGAGGGTTGCGTCGGGACGCAGGTAGCCGGGGTCGTGAACGTTTGCGGCGAGCGGCTGTCCGGCCTGCAGCTCTCGGGTGTGCTGAACGTGGCGGATGAGTTCAGCGGCGCCCAAGTCGGGCTCGTCAACATCGCGGGCAGCGGACGCGGGCTCCAGCTCGGGCTGGTGAACATCGCCGACGATGTGGACGTGCCGATCGGCCTGGTGAGCATCGTAGAGCACGGCATGTTCCACGTCAATGTCTGGGCGAACGAGTTCGCGCCGGTGAACGTCGGCATCAAGACCGGGTCCAACACCATCTACAATGTCTTCATGGTCGGCTGGCAGCCAAACGGCGAGTCGACAAGAACGTTCGGTGGGCTCGGCATAGGCGGGCACATACCGTTCGACCGGTTCTTCGTTGACATCGATCTGCTCAGCCACGGGGTCTGGACCGGACCGGGCTGGAAGGAGACGAGAGATTCGGACTTGCTTTCCAGCCTGCGCCTGACCGGCGGCTGGCAGGTGACTGACCGGCTGGCAGTGACCGCCGGGCCGACGCTCAACGTCTGGGTCTCGGAGCGCGAGGACGGGTCGCAGGTGCCGTTCTACGACGCACCGCTGTACAAGTGGGACGGGTCCTGGCACGTCCGCATCTGGCCCGGATTCTCGGTCGGCCTGCAGCTTCTGTAGTACCGGTTCGCGGCCCAGAATCAGACAGGAGGAGACGTGATTGACAATCCGGTCATTAAGGCCCTGATGGCGCATCGTTCCATCCGCCGCTACACGGATGCGGTACCTTCGGACGAAGTCGTAGCGACCATCGTCCGGGCCGGGCAGCAGGCCCCGTTCGCCTATCAGATGGGCAGCGTGCTACTCAGCCGCAAGCGGGAGCGGAACCCGTTCGGCGTTCCGCTCTTCTTCACGATTTGCGTGGATGCGCATCGGACCGAACTGGTGATGGCCGAGCGGGGCTGGAAACTGGCGAGCAACGACCTGCACGTGCTGCTTTTTGGGATGGAGGATGCCATCATGATGGCGCAGAACATGGTCGTCGCGGCCGAGAGCCTGGGTCTGGGAACCTGCTATGTCGGGTCGGCCCAGTACCGGTCCCTGGCCATCGCCAAGGAGTATAGTCTGCCCGAGCGCGTGTTCCCGGTCGTCGGCCTGGCCGCCGGCTATCCGGCGGAGGACCCGCCGGTGCGGCCGCGCTATCCGCTCGGGTTCACTCTGTTCGAGGACTGCTACCCGGAGTTGGACGAAGCCAAAGTAATGCAAGCCATGCAGGCAATGGACGAAGGTTATCTGGCGCAGGACTACTACCGGCGGGCCAAGTACATGGTTCCGCTTGAGGAGGGGCGAAAGGAGAGCTTCACCTACGACAACTACTCGTGGACCGAGCACATCTCACGGAAGCTCGGCCAGTGGAGTCCCAGCCCCGATGAGTTGCTCGCGCAACTGGCGGCGCGCGGATTCAGCTTTGAGAAGGGGGGGACTAGGGGAGGACGATCGAAGCCAGATACCTGAGACCAGAATGTAGAACTGCGGACTCCGAACCTTCGTGCCTTTGTGTCTCTGTGGTGAAGCTCCGCCCAAGCGAGGGCCGCGGGGTGAACCGCGGCCCGAGGCAACTTGGGACACAATCCCGAATCCCCGGAGGATTCGGGTCATGTCCCGCGTCGAATGCTATCCGAGAATGGCTTTCAGGTCTTCCTGCGCGGTCTTGATGGGCATGATGTTGAATTTGTCCACGAGGATCTTCACGAGGTCGGGGGTGAGGAAAGCGGGGAGCGTCGGGCCGAGGCGGATGTCCTTGATGCCGAGGGAGAGGAGCGTGAGCAGGACCGCGACCGCTTTCTGTTCGTACCAGGAGATGATAAACGAGAGCGGCAGGCCGTTGACGTCGGTGTTGAAGGCCTTGGCGAGCGCGGCCGCAATCTGGATTGCCGAGTAGGAGTCGTTGCACTGGCCGATGTCGAGCAGACGCGGGATGCCTTCGATGTCGCCGAACTCGAGGTAGTTGAACTTGAACTTGCCGCAGGCCAGGGTCAGGATGACCGAGTCTTTGGGCACGGCCTGGGCGAACTCGGTGTAGTAGTTGCGGTCCGGCCTGGAGCCGTCGCAGCCGCCGATGAGGAAGAAGTGCTTTATCTTGCCGGCCTTCACGAGGTCAATCACTTTGCCCGCGACCGACATCACCGCTTCATGGCCGAAGCCGACGGTGATGGTCTTTTCCGGTTCGTCCGCGGGGTAGCCGGGCAGGGTGAGCGCGGCGTTGATGACCGGCGTGAAATCCTTGTCCGCACCGATGTGGGTGACGCCGGGCCAGGCCACGAGCCCGGTCGTGAAGATTCGGCTCATGTATGACTCGCGCGGTTTCTGGATGCAGTTGGTGGTCATCAGGATGGCGCCGGGGAAGTTCGGGAATTCCTTCTGCTGGTTGTTCCAGGCGGTGCCGAAGTGCCCGACAAGATGCTTGTATGCCTTCAGCTTGGGGTAGCCGTGCGTGGGCAGCATCTCGCCGTGGGTGTAGATGTTGATGTCCGTGTCCTTGGTCTGCTCGAGCAGCAACGCGAGGTCGCGGAGATCGTGGCCCGAGACAAGGATGCACCTGCCTTTGACCGGTGTGATGCGGACCTTGGTAGGAACCGGGTGGCCGTAGGTCGTCGTGTTCGCCTTGTCGAGCAGTTCCATGACTTTCAGATTGAGTTTCCCGGTCTCAAGCGAGGTGGCGAGCAGCACGCCCGCGTCCTGTTTGTCCTGTGCCAGCAGGTCAAGGATGCGGTGGAATTCGGCGTAGACGGTGTCCTCGTCATAGCCGAGCGCGTGGGCGTGGTCGGCGTATGCGGCGGCGCCTTTCAGCCCGAACAGCACGAGGTCGTGCAGGTCGGCGACATCGTCGCCCCACTGCTGGTGACGCGCGAGGATGCCTTTGTCCCGGCCTTGTTCGACCAGGGCCTTAATACCGATGGCGTGAGACCAGGCCGCCGGACCGGACAGCTCTTCGGGTGTCTTGCCGGCCTTGCGGCACGCGTCCTCGTACATGCGCTTCGCGTTGAGGCGCATCTCCGCAGCGTGTCGGAGCAGGTTCTCGAGCCGCGTCGGGTCGAAGTCGACGTTGGTGATGGTTGCGAAGAGGGCCTCGACCGTAAAGGCGTCGACCGCGGGATGGGTCGCGCCGAGTTCGCGGGCGCGATGGGCATACTGGGAAATGCCCTTGACTGCGTAGAGGAGAAGGTCCTGCAGGACGGCGCAGGTTTCGTCTTTGCCGCAGACGCCCTGGACCGTGCAGCCGGTGCCTTTGGCGGTCTGCTCGCACTGGTAGCAGAACATGCTCAT
>CAZSUX010000301.1:0-1269 GCA_964610135.1 uncultured bacterium
GAGCCGGTGTTTCTCTGGGTGCGCGACGAGGTCGCGGGCGTCGCGGCCGAGGCGCATCCTGACTGCCGTGTGAACACCAATCCCAAGCAAGGACGGCTGTTCCTTTCCGCTACCGCCATCCTTGACGAACCGGTGTCGGCCAAAGGTCGGGAGTCAGTGCTGATGGTGGGTGATGAGGTAGTCGGCTTCCGTGTGTGCGCTGAGTGCGTGGAGGAGTTGAACTCCGCGCGCGGCCTACGCGCCAACCTCGCCGAGGAGCAGGTGAAGGCGCGTGTGGTGAGGTGGCCATGGGACATTATCGAGTACAACGCAGAGGAGCTTCTGAAGGAAACAGAAGCCAAAAGCCAAAAGCCAAAAGGCAAAAGGCAAAGGTCTGGAGGAGAGAAGACGGGCAGGATTGAGCGGGGGGCGGTGGTCGTCGGCGACCGAAAGAAGCTGCATATGGAGCCCGGTAGCCGGATATGGCCCGAAACCGTGGTCAGCACCGAGACCGGGCCGGTGTTCTTGGACCGAGATGTGGTCGTGAGGCCGGGCAGCTTCATCGAAGGGCCCTGCTATGTCGGACCGGGCACCGAGATTGACGACGCCAAGGTGCGGCCGGGCTGCAGCTTCGGGCCGCAGTGCCGGATTGGCGGCGAAGTCGAGGCGAGCGTCTTCCAGGGCTACGCGAACAAGCACCACGAGGGCTTCATCGGCCACGCTTTCGTCGGCGAGTGGGTGAACCTCGGGGCGCTGACGACCAACTCGGACCTGAAGAACGCCTACCAGCCGGTGCAGATGACCTGGCAGGGGAAGACGATTGACACCGGCCTGCTCAAGGTCGGCTGCTTCATCGGCGACCACGCCAAGACGGCAATCGGCTCGCTTATCAACACCGGCGCGCGCATCGGGACCTTCGCCAACTGGTTCGAGCCGGGGCTATCGCCGAAGGAGATACCGGCCTTCGCCTGGGGCAGCAAGACAAGGTGGCCGCTCGGCCATGTCCTTTCTAACGCTCGCAGGGTGATGTCACGACGCGGCATCGTACCGAGCCCGGCCTACGAGCAGGCGCTGCGCGCGCGATACTCACGATGCGTGAGGTTGGAAAACGGGGACAGTCCCTCGAAGCGCGAGGACGCGCGGTACAGCTCCCGTTTTCCGCGTCGAGCGTAGGGCGTCGTGCCGTTCGACATCGGCATCGACCTCGGCGGCACCAATATCAAGATCGGGCTGGTTGACGGCGCGGGTCGAGTCAAGTCCCGTCGAGTTCTTCTTACCCGCGCCGGGGCC
>CAZSUX010000301.1:1279-3585 GCA_964610135.1 uncultured bacterium
ACGCATCGGCGCGACGATAGCCGACCTGCGGAAGCGACGGCGGGTCGCATCAGTGGGAATCGGTATCGCAGGCCTGGTTGACCACGCTGCCGGCATCGTGCGCGTCCCGCCGAACCTGCCGGGCTGGAACGGGACGCCGGTGAAACGGACGCTTGAGCACCTCACCGGCCTGCCGGCGTATTGCACCAACGACGCGAACGCGGTAGCCTTGGGCGAGTGGCTGCACGGCGCCGGCCGCGGCTGCAAGCACCTGCTCTGCGTGACGCTCGGTACCGGGGTCGGCGGCGGGATAGTAGCGAATGGACGGCTCCTCACCGGCGCCAACGACGCGGCCGGCGAAATCGGCCATGCGGCGATCTTTGCCGACGGGCTGCCGTGCTCCTGCGGTCACAGCGGCTGCGTCGAGCGCTACGTTGGAGCGCGTTACGTGGAGGACCGGGCCCGCAAGCGGGTGCGGGCGCAACTGAAGCGACTGAAGGACCACAAGAACCAGACCTCACTATTCCCGGGCGTGAAAGCCTCAGGCCCGAGCTTGATGTTGGAGTCTGCCGGAGGCGACACGGCGCGGATCACGATGCGGGAGATCGGCCGGGCCGCGCGGGCCCGAGACCCGCTGGCCCTTACGCTGGTTGAAGAGGTCGGCGACTATCTCGGCGCGGCGCTCGCCAATGCCGTGGAGCTCCTGGACCCGGAGCGGATAGTAATCGGCGGCGGAGTGAGCGGCATCGGCCGGCCCCTGCTGAAGGCGGTGCGCAGGTCGGTGTTCCGCCGGACTCAGGCCCTGCCGGGCAGGAAGCTGGACATTGTCTTCTCGGAACTCGGAGTCGAGGCCGGGATTGTCGGCGCCAGCCGGCTCAGGACCATTCTAGATTCCAGATCTTAGATTGCAGGCCCGGACTTTGGAGTTTGGTGCTTCCCCGCGGGGGCGCTAGACTCTCTCCATCAGGTAGTCCCAGAGACCCGGTTTGGTGACGGGCTTCTCCATGATGAAGCTGCCGTCCTGGATGAACGGCCGGAACTCCTGGGCGTAGTAGAGGCGGCGCTGGGTGGTGTTGTTGCCGTACCAGTGCCTGCCCTGTTTCATGATGCGATGGAGCGTAGCGTCGTAGTTACCTTCCATCGTGCGGAAGCCGTTGTTCAAGAGCGTGACAAGCATCGCGACGTGGCGGGGATAGGCGACGACCGACTTGGCGTGGTTCTTGCGGGCGAGCGCCATCACCATCTCGGCCATGAACAGCGAGTAGTTCCGTCCCCGGTACTTGGGGTGCATGTAGGCACGGGTCAGTTCCCAGCGCTTCAAGTCGCGGCCCTCGGCGTCGTGCCAGCGGGGGTCAATCCGGTCGTAACCCATGTACTCGTCGTCAGACTCGCGACTGCCGACGAAGATCTCTAGGATGTCCTCGCCGCTTACGGCATCGTTGTGGCGCCGGATGCTGAACCAGTGGTCGTCGATGACGATCTCGGGTTTGGGTGTGACGACCTTGCCTTCGGGCTTGGATTTGATGAAGTGCATCACGTCTTCATGTGTGCGGCAGGGGATCATGTCGGCAATCTGGTTGACCCACACCATAACGGTCTTGCGGTCAATCACGACGGCTGCGCCTTCCCGCCGGCAAGCACTTTCTGTAGGTCGGCCTCGTTGTTCACCAGGACCTTGCGGGATTTCGAACCGACGTAGGGGCCGACCACGCCGACCTGTTCAAGTTGGTCAATTATCCGGCCGGCTCGCGCCCAGCCGATGTCAAGCCGTCGCTGCAACATAGAAACCGATGCCTCTCTATGCCGGACCACGATTTGCGCGGCCTCGGCGAACTTTTCGTCACGCTCGCGGCCCTCTTCTTGTGCCCGGTTGCGCTCGGCTTGCACCTGAGGGCTTTCCTCGGGCAGTGTTTCATAGTATTTCCTAGCCATCAGGTTGTCAACAACTTCTTCGGGCAGAATCGTGCGTAGGTCTTCGAGTTTGCGGCGGACCCCGGATTTCTCCCTGTCGTAGAGCACGTCGACGACGTCGCTCTCGACCATCTTCCGGGCGCACTCGGCCGGATTCTCGACGAGCCCTTCGAGCAGTTCGGTCAGATAGGTCCGCGCCCACAGGTCGACGATGCGCTTGGCTGCCCGGTCCGAGACGAACGAACCGTGGAGCCGGGTTGGCTCACCCTTGCCCGGCGGCAGAAATAGCATGTCACCTTTGCCGAGGAGCGACTCGGCGCCGTTCATGTCGAGAATCGTGCGCGAGTCGGTCTTGGACGCGACCTGGAACGCGGTGCGGCACGGGAAATTCGCCTTGATGAGCCCGGTGATTACGT
>CAZSUX010000302.1:0-3570 GCA_964610135.1 uncultured bacterium
CCTTCGAGCATGATACGCTCCAGTACGGCCCGGACTTCGAGGAGCGCGCTGACGAAGCGCGGTTCCACCCGGTCGCGCGGCCGCCGCAGGCCGAACCGGAAGTCGGCCGCAAGTCGGCCCGGCCGGTCCGCCATCACGACCACACGGTCACCGAGGTAGACCGCCTCGTCAATGCTGTGGGTCACGAACAACACGGTCTTGTTGGTGCTCTGCCACAGGGCGAGCAACTCATCCTGCAACCGATGCCGGGTGCGCTCGTCCAGCGCCCCGAACGGCTCATCCATCAGCAGCAGGTCCGGTCCGGTCGCCAGCGCCCGCGCGATAGCAACCCTCTGCTGCATACCGCCGGACAGCTCGTATGGCCGACTGCGCCGGAAACGGCTGAGTCCGACCAGTTCAAGCAGCCCTTCGGCCCGCCGCCGTCGTTCGGTCCGGGCCACGTTTCTGATCTCAAGCCCGAACGCAACGTTGTCAATCACGTTGCGCCAGGGCAACAGCGAGTACTGCTGGAAGACCATGCCGGTCTCGCGGCGCGGGCCGGTCACCTCGGCACCGGCGATCTCGATGCGGCCCGCGGTCGGTCGGTCCAGCCCGGCAAGGATGCGCAGCAGAGTCGTCTTGCCGCAACCTGTCGGCCCGACGACGCAGGCAAACGTACCTGGTTCGATTGCCAGGTTGACCTCTGACAAGGCGGTGACCGTTGCGCCCGCACCGCCGAAGACGCGGGTGATGCCAATCGTCTTGATGCCTGCCGCCATCAGCGTGCCTTTGCCTGCCAGCCGACCAACGGCTGGCCCACCAATGACACACCCCACGACAACAGCGCGCCGACCGCGCCGATTAGTATCATCCCGGCTACCAGCACGTCCATCTCGGCGAGCTGGTAGGCATAGATGATCAGGTAGCCGATTCCGGAGCTCGATCCGGGTAGCATCTCCGCCGCAACTATCACCATCCATGCCGTGCCCAGCCCGACGCGCAGCCCGGTGAACACCGCGGGCATCGCCGCGGGCAGCACGACCTTGCGAAAGAGCTGCGGGCCGGTCGCCCCGAGCACCTGGGCCGACTCGATGTACACCTCGCGCACGCCGATGACGCCGTCAACCGTGCTGAGCAGTATCGGGAAGAACGCGCCGTAGAACAAGATGAAGAGCATCCCGACCTGGACCACGTCGAAGATGGTATTTGAGTAACGCACTCCGAAGACATTCACGACGGTGTAGGTCTTGAACACCGCCATCGCAAACGGAATCCAGGCAATCGGGCAGAGCGGCCGGAACATCTCGACGAACGGACCGATCAGCCGGCGCACGATAGTGGTACAACCCATCACCAACCCCAGTGGCACCGCGACCAACACCGCCAGGGAAAAACCCATCAGCACGCGCAGACCGGAAACGGCGATGTTGTAAACGAGCGAACCGGTATCGAGCACGTTGGCCAGAGGGTGCAGCAGGCGGGCAAGCACCTTCTCCGGTCGTGGAATAAGCCACGGGTTGTTGAGGCGTACCGCAGCGAATTCCCACCCGGCGAGAAGCAACGCCGGCAGCACCAACCCGAGTGCGATTCGCCCGAGCCTGCCGCCCGACTTCTTAACCACCTGCTACTTTTTCGGCATCCGCGTCTGCGCCCCGGCGAGCGCGGGCCGCAGCAAAAGGAAATCGTACGACGCCTGCTCGAATTCGTCCCGCGTCTTGTCCTTGAGCTGGTTCGTTATCTTGCCCAGGCCCACCATCTCCTCGTACCATACCCACATCCCATCCAGGAACGCCTTGTTCGGCTCCATCGAGTAGCCCGAGGTCGCCATTGACTTCAGTTCGACTTCCGGAGTCGTGCCGATCCACTGCGCGACGTACGCGGCCGCCTTGTCGCGATTGAGCGCGATGAACTGCGTCGATACCGCCATCAGTTCAAGAAATCTCTGAATCTGCGGTCCCAGCTTCTCGATGGCGGCGGTGTTCGCCGCGATGCAGCAACACGGGTGGTCGCGGAAGATGCCCGGCGGCAGGTCGTGCAACTCGGCCACGCACTTACCGATACCCTTCGACTCGGCCACCGCGCACCACGGGTTGTTCGACACGTAGCCGTCAATCTGATCGGACTGGATGCCGGCGTTCAGGTTCGCCTCGTTCTTCATGTTCACAAGCAGGATTTCGGCCTTGGTGTCGCCGACATCGCCGGTGTGGGTGATGCCTTCTTCCTTCAGCGCGCGCTTGAATACGAGCTCGGCGACCGCAACCGGGTTCTTGTAGCCAATGCGTACCTGCTCGGGCCGGGCTTTGACCCAGTCAACGAATCCCTGCCACGATGAGATATCGAACTCCGGCTTCATCACCAGCATATCGCCTTTCGAGTGCAACGGCGCGATCATCTTCATGGGCGCGCCCTTGTCCACGAAGAACTCCACCGCGGCCACGCCGCCGAACCCGACGTCGAACGCACCCTGGCTCATCATCGTCGGCATCTCCGAACCGCCACCCGCCTTGTACAGCTCGACCTCGCACACGGTCTTCTTGCCGCTATGCAGTTCGTACAGCTCCTTGGGCCTGACTTCCTTGAGCCAGATGCCGTATGGCTTCTCGAATTCCGCGCCGGCGAGCGCCGCAACGTACAGCGCCGAGTGATGATCGTGGCCCACGTGGCCAACCTTCAGAATCGGAAGCTTGGCCGGCCGGGCCGTCGCCACAGCCGCACACAACACGAACATCAAACCCGTTAGTCTTCTCATCGTTCCTCCTGCGTTGTCTTGTCAGCCGGCGGCGACAGGAATCATCCCGTTCCTGCCGCCGCAGCGGCTGAGTTGGTTGCGCTCAGAATTATCCTGCGCTATTTCTCGGCCATGTACCAGCCGCGGCCGACCTGGTGGGCATGGGCCGCGTCACGCCACAGGTTCACGAGCCCGGTCGCGAAGCCGAACAGGTCGTCGCCGAAGTTCTTCACGATGGTCGGCTTCAGGTCCACCTCTACCATTTTCTTGTACTCGTCGAAGCACTTCGCATACTCATCGGTCTGGTCCTTGACCTCGATGTTCTTGAATCCGTACTTCTTCATCAAATCGCCCCAGCCCTGCAGCGTCTCCATGTACGGGAACGCCATTGACTCGTACAGCTTGGCAAGCAGTGGCTCTTCGACCTTGCCGGTGATGACCCAGTCGGTGAAGATGAGCTTACCGCCCGGCTTCAGCACGCGCGCGGCCTCGGCTATGAGCCGTTCCTTGTCGGTCACATAGCACCACGCCTCCTGGCCCCAGACCACGTCGAACGTCTCTTTCTTGAACGGCATATCCAGCGCCGTGCCATCGACGATTGTTATCAGGTTATCGAGGCCTGCGGCCTTGTTTCGTTCGATTGCCTTGACATTCATGGTCTTGGTAAAATCGAGCCCGGTCACCTTCACACCATACTTCTTCGCGATTTGCCGCGCCGGCGCGCCCAAAGCCGAGCACACGTCGAGCACGTGCATCCCTGGTTTCAGACCCACGGCCTCGGCCATGCGGTCGGTCACCTCGTCTTTGCCCGAGTGAATCTGCTCGGACATCACTGCTTCCCACAGCAAGCCGCCCGGCCCGTC
>CAZSUX010000303.1:0-3533 GCA_964610135.1 uncultured bacterium
GCTGCATAGATTCTGCGGGCGGCGCTGCAGCGCCGCCCGCCCACTGCATCATCAGGTCTGCCTGGACACGCTACTCCTCGTATACCACTTTGATGTACGGGGCGTAATCACCGGTCCCACCTGAGACATCCGTATACGAGCTATCGCAGCCGTGGTTCGCAGCGTAACTCGGGATAACCCACCCCGTGTAAAAGAGAGCCTTGCCGTCGGGGTCGTTCTCGTAGTACCAAGCGCCGGAATCCGCGATGACCTCGCAGGCCCAGTCGCTTAGCGGGGCCGTGTACCAGCAACCATCATTAGTGCGAGTTGAATCCGTCGCGACAGTGTCCGCGCTGTCCCAAATGCGCCAAAAGCATGTCTGGCTATTCGCACCGGATGGTGGCCAAGCATCTGGGTGCCAAGCGTTGACCAGCAAGTCTGGGGTGCCGGAGTGCGACACTTGGTGGTAGTACAGTGTGCAAGCAGGAACCTGGCTCGGGCAGTCAAACGGCGGTATGCTGAAGACGCAGTATCCGTTCTTGCGCGGATATGCCCGGTTCGTGTCCGGCCTGGGAGGGCTGATCGGTAGAGGGTAGTAGTAGAAGGCACGTGTGATGGTAGGGTCTTGGTAGTCCCAGACGTAGAAGTCCCAGATAGAGGACTGGCCTTGATACCAGTCGATGTGGCCGGTCGGCCAGCTCTCGTCCTCGACGTAGCAGTACACCGTCTGGGTCGTGGCAGCCTTGACGTCATTGTTCGGAAGGCCGACTGGCTCTCGGCATCCGACCAGCATGATTGCCACCAGCACGCCGAGTGCAAGCAGCGTTTTGTTGACTGACATCTGTCCTCCTTGAAACAGAGCAGTCTTGCGCGCCGCCCACCTTACGGTGCGCGTTTCCCCAATTGGCGTTACCGCTGCTAGTGGCGCCTCGCTCCACCTTCTGGTCAACCTTCTGCTGACCTGAAGACCAGCGTCGAATAATACCCCCCCATCCGCTTGTCAAGAACAAACGTCGTCAGGTATCCTTTGAGCGACACGGACCGGCCGCAGGGGTCGTTCGCGACCGGCTTCAGGCCGGGATCCTGCGCTTGCTGATGTCCGGCGAGTTTGCAGCTTGTGGCCTGCGGCCGATACTGCCGCTAGCCGAGGTTGACTTTGTGCTTCGCGACGGTCCCGCCGGAAATGACAACGACCAGGTAGGTGCCGCGCTTCAACCGTGCGCCGTCTTCCCCGGTTCCATCCCACACCGCGGCGTGATAACCGGATGATTGCTGCTCGTCCAGCAGCAGCCTCACCGGCCGGCCCAGCATGTCGAAGACCTCGACCCGGACCTGCCCGGCCCGGCTCAAGCGGTATTCGACCCGCAGGTTGCCGCTGCGGATCGCCGGCTGGGCCCGGACAATCGTGACCGCGCCGGCATCGGGCCCACGCTCCGCGACGGAGGTTCCGGCCTCACCGCAGGCGAACACCAAAGCCGGAACGTGGTCGGCGGGCAGCTCGAGCGCCGAGGCAATCGCTCTCCGTTCGGGCCGGCTGAGCGGCGCAACGAGGAAGCCGGCGAGCCCGAGCGCCCGTGCCTGGGCGAGCAACTGGAACCCGGCGAATCCTGCTTCCATCATCGCCGCAGCGGCGCCCGTGTCCGGAACACAGACCACAAAGTAGGCCGGCGCGTCGCCGGGAATCCGCTCCGATGCTGCCCGTAGTTGGGGCCGACGGTCCCCGGCTCCAACCCGCTCCAGCCGGTGGTCACGACTCGCCGCCTCGGTGCCGGACAGGAGCCGGTTGCGATACCGACTGACCTCGTACTCCTCGACCAGGTAGATGCGGTCGGTCAGGTAGAACTTGGCCATCGCGCTCGGCACGGTCAAACCCTGCCGGTGGTTGTAGGTTAGATGCGGCGTCACTCCATATGCGGCCCAGCAGAGCTGCGATACGTTCTCCTGCGACAGCCCGACCGGGCTGAACGACGAATTCTGGCTCAGATCGGCAATCACCGCCTCGAAGGTGTCGGGTCCGACCACGTGGGGCAATGGCAGGCTCGAATCCGACGACCGGGCCGCGCACACGGTATCCAGCGGTGTGGCTTCGCCACCGTCGGAACGAGCGTAGGGGCCCCGGCCGAACACGGTGACCATCTGGATCGGATGCTCCGGCTTCCAGTCGACCGCGGCGTGGTCTGCGGCCCATTGCATCGGGCAGCTCACCACCCCTCGTCCCTCGCCCCGGAACGCGGCCCCGGCCAGCAACCCGGCCTGTATCGCCATGCCGGTTTCCTCGAGGCTACTGGTGGCAACGCCTACCTCAAAGGCCGAACCCGAGTTGTAGCGGTGGTCTCCGGCCCGGTGCACGCTGAGGCGCAGATTCGACGGGTCATAGCGGTAGACGTTGTCCACGGTGGCCACGTAGAACTCGCGGTACTCGCCGCCGGCGCGCGGGGCCCGGCTCATTGCCCAAAGCACGTTGGCCATCACTTGTGCCGGCAGGGAATCATCGAACCCGGCGTGGACCGAGTACCGGCTGTTGGAGAGCTGCTCGAACGAATACGCATGGCGCACCGGCCCGGGCAGACTCTCGACCAGGACTGAAGCCGGTAGCGACGCTTCCAGTGCCGCCAGGACGATCACGCAGAGGAGTCCGTGCATAGACCATAAAGAGTAGCCACCGCACCACCCCTGTCAAGCTAACGATGCCGCCCTCACACCGACCGAGGCCATCCACAGATGGCGCAGACGACGCGTACCGTCGCCCCGACCCCGAGAGGGGATCTCGCCTTGCTGAAGCAAAGACAACCGCAGATGGTGCAGATTCCCCCGAGGCAAACCACGGATGGACACAGGTCAACTGAACCGTCCGCCGACTGGCTGGTCTCCGACCGGACACCGGCACTTCGTACCACTGTATTCCAGTTTCTGGATTCTGACCTCGTCCGTTCCTCGGGTGGTGTCTCTGTGTCTTGGTGGTGAGATTCTCGCTGCGGCCTCGCGCTGAAGGCGCGGTTGTGTCTCGCGAAGTACCTCTCGTTGTTCGTCAGGAAGTGCCGGCAGAAGTCTCTCCAGCCGTGTCGTGACCTGTGTCTTCGGCTGAATCCTGCGCTTTGTCTCGACCTGTATCTCAACCTGAATCCGTCGCTGTGCGGTTAGCTGTTCACGTAGTTGTTCGAGACGTTGATCCGGCAGTTGTTCGCGTCGTCGTTCGGCTCGTTGTTCGAGTTAATGTACGGCTGGTTGTAGGCCGAGTCGTGTCTCGCGCTGAATCGGCAGATGCTACTCCCCAGGCGGCCTGTGGGCCGTGGGGTGGGCGGCAGAATTGTGGCCAGACGTCGCCGGACTACTACATATGGGCGAGCCGCCCTGGGTCCACCTTCACTGCCCAGGGGATGGACATCGGGTCTGACGAGGTCGCGTAAGTAACCGAAAACCCGTCCGGGGGCCGCTGTACCCATAGTGGCACCCGTAGTTCCGTCCGCAGCCGGACCCGCTCTCTGTCCTGCAACCATATCCGCAGCTCGACCCGTCATCGGCCACGCTGCAGCGCCCGCAATACCACCTGTTGC
>CAZSUX010000304.1:0-3502 GCA_964610135.1 uncultured bacterium
ACGCGGTCTTTGTCGGCACCGGCGCGGGCAAGCCGTCGTTCATGGGCATTCCGGGTGAGAACTCCCTCGGTGTCTACTCGGCGAACGAGTACCTGACCCGTTCGAACCTGATGAAGGCCTATCTGTTCCCGAAGTACGACACGCCGATAGTGCGGGGCAAGCGGGTCGCAACGGTCGGCGGCGGCAACGTGGCGATGGACTCGGCCCGAACCGCCCTGCGGCTGGGTGCCGAGAAGTCGATTCTCATCTACCGGCGTTCACGCGAGGAGATGCCGGCGCGGTCGGCTGAGGTGCATCACGCCGAGCAGGAAGGGATCGAATTCAACCTACTGACGAACCCGGTGCGGTACATTGCCGACGACAGAGGTTGGGTCAAAGCAGTCGAATGCCTGCGGATGGAGCTGGGTGAGCCGGACGCGAGCGGCCGGAGGCGGCCGGTGCCGGTCAAGGGCAGCGAGTTCCAGATACCGGTGGACACGGTGGTTGTGGCCATCGGGAACAGCCCGAATCCGTTGATTCCCCAGACTACGCCCGGTCTGGAAACGGCGAAGTACGGCAACGTCGTGGCCGACGCGAAGACCGGCCGGACGTCCAAGAAGGGCGTGTTCGCGGGCGGCGACATCGTGACTGGCGCGGCAACCGTGATACTGGCAATGGGTGCAGGCCGGCTGGCGGCTAACTCGATTGATGAGTATCTGAAGACAGGCCAGTGGTGAAGAAGCGACCACTGACTAGTGAAGGCAACCGAGGCGCAAGGCTTGCATGAGCCGAAAGCGAGGAGTTGAAGCATGAGCAGAAGTGACATCGTCCGGCGTCTGCGTAAGCGGAAGATCGGCGTCCTGATGGGCGGCTGGTCGAGCGAGCGCGAGATATCACTCCTGTCCGGACAGCGGGTTCTGAACTCGCTGAAGGGGCAGGGTTTCCAGGCAGTTGGCGTCGACATCAGCCGTAACTTCACGGAACAGATAAAGCGCGCCAAGATCGACCTCGCGTTCGTCATCCTGCACGGTCGCCCCGGCGAGGACGGTACAATCCAGGGCTACCTGGACCTGCTCGGCATACCCTACACCGGTTCGGGCGTGACCGCCTCGGCCATCTGTATCGACAAGGTGACGACCAAGATGCTGTTCGAGCGCGTGGGTATCCCGACGCCGTCGTACTTCGTTATCGAAGCGGGGGTGGACGTGGCTGCGGTCGTATCCCAGGCGGAGAAGAAATTCGGCTACCCGATGATTGCCAAGCCGCGGGCCGAGGGCTCAAGCGTGGGTATCGAACTGCTGGAAGGCCGGCGCGGCGCGGTTGAGCGGAGCGAGCGCGTGCGACGGGGATTCGGCGACATCCTGCTCGAGCAGTTCGTCCCGGGCATGATTGCGACCGTCGGCATCCTGGTGGATGAGCCGCTGCCGATTCTGGAACTGGTACCCAAGCGGCAGGCGTACTACGACTACGAGGCCAAATATACCCGCGGGGAGACCGAGTTCGTGCTGCCGGCGCGGATCGAGCCCAAGGTTGCCGACAAGATCAAAGAGCTGGCGCTCAAGGCGCACAAGCTGATGGGCTGTTCGGGATTCTCGCGCGTCGACCTGGTGGTCAGGCACGGCAAGCAGCCGTATTTCCTGGAGATAAACACGCTGCCTGGGCTCACGGATATCTCGGATTTCCCGGCCGAAGCCGAGAACGCGGGCATATCTTACGACGAGATGATATTCCGGATTCTCGCTGACGCGCTGGCGTAGGCCAAGCGGACGATAGTCTTGACTTACGAGCGTTTCTCACTAGTATTCACGGAATGATTCGCGACACGCGTAAGCGCAGGCACATGAGCATCCGGCGGCGGATTGCCGGGACACCGGAACGCCCCCGATTGTGCATCAAACGGAGCAACCGCTACATCTATGCGATGCTGGTTGATGACAGCCGGAACCGAGTACTTACCGGGATTTCGTCGCAGGTCGACGAGGTCCGGGAGAAGAAGCTCAAGCGGATCGCGGCGGCCAAGGAAGTAGGCAAGATGATTGCCGGCAAATCGAAGGAACTCGGCATCAAGCAGGTCGTTTTCGACCGGGCGGGCTATCGTTATCACGGCCGCGTCAAGGCAGTCGCCGAAGGCGCGCGCGAGGGAGGTCTGAAGTTTTGATGCACCAACACGGACGGGGCTCGACGCTCGATCCGGAACTGATTGAGCGCGTCATCAACATCAAACGCGTGTCGAAGGTGATGAAGGGCGGCAAGCGGATGAGGCTGTCGGCATCGGTCGTGGTCGGCGACGGCAAGGGCATGGTCGGTCTGGGCCACGGCAAGGCGGCGGAAGTCGCGGTTGCCGTGCGTAAGGCGACGACACGGGCGCACAAGGATATGGTACGGGTTTCGATTGCCGGCCATACGATTCCCCACGAGACCAGAGGTAAGTTCGGAGCCAGCCGCGTGCTGGTGAAACCGGCGGCGCGCGGTACCGGTCTGATCGCCTGTCCGCAGGTGCGGGCGGTGCTGGAAGCAGCCGGACTGAACGACGGGCTCTCGAAGTCGCTTGGTTCGCGCAACGCCTACAACACGGCCCGGGCGACGATCGAAGCGCTCAAGCAGTTACGGACCATTGAACAGGTGGCGGCGGCCCGGAACAAGCCGGTCAGCCACCTTTCCAGGAAACAGGCAGAGAATGAAGCAGTTGAAAGTCACGCTGGCTAAGAGCCTGATTGACCAGAAGCAGACGTTGAAGCGGACGGCGCGAGCGCTCGGGTTGCGCCGGATCGGGGCGACGCGCGTCCACGACGACACGCCGGTCATCAGGGGAATGATATTCCAGGTCAAGCACCTCCTCAAGGTGGAGGAGCTGTGAAACTCGGCGGGCTGAAACCCGAACCGGGCTCGACCAAGCGGCGAAAGCGGATCGGACGCGGCCCCGGCTCCGGCCACGGCAAGACCTCGGGGCGCGGGCACACGGGCGCGGGCCAGCACTCGGCGCCGCGGCATGACGCGCGGTTCGAGGGCGGCCAGATGCCTTTCTACCGCCGGATTCCCAAGCGCGGTTTCGTCAATCCGACCCGCAAGGAGTTCGCCGCGGTCAACCTGACCGACCTCGCGGAACTCGGCGTTTCGGTGGTGACGGTCGAGTTGCTGCGCGAGAAGGGGTTTGTCGGCAAACGCGAGTTGGTCAAAGTCCTCGGCGGCGGCGAAGTCGCCCAGGCACTATCGGTCACGGCCCATGCCTTCTCGAAGTCGGCACGCGAGAAGATTGAGAAGGCCGGGGGCAAGGCCGAGGTCGCAAGTTGACCGGGTCGGTCGGCAGCATCTTCAAGATTCCGGATCTGCGCCGGAAGATAATCTTCACACTGGCAATGGTCGTGGTCTACCGCCTCGGCGGTCACATCCCGACACCGGGCATCAACGCTCATGCGCTGGCCTACATGCTCGGTCAGATGCGGGGAACGGTGTTCGGGCTTTACGACATCTTCGTCGGCGGCGCGCTCTCCCGGGCGTCGATTTTCGCGCTCGGGATCATGCC
>CAZSUX010000305.1:0-3497 GCA_964610135.1 uncultured bacterium
CCGTCAACCACCTGCTTTCGCCGACCACCGTCTACGAGGCGAAAGTCGGCATGTTCTCGACGTCGCTCATGCGCACCGTCCGCAACTACTACGCCGAGGCGGCCGATACGACCGGGTTCTGGGGCGCGCTCCGCAAGTACGGCATCTGGGACCGGTATATCTTCCGCGCCGAGGATTGGGTATTTAACTACGGGAAGTACCGTGACTACGAGTTGGCTCATGGTGAGACCGACACCATCAACTCGATGCGTGACGCCGTACTGAAGCTGTACCGGTCGTACTGGCTAGACGCGAACGGCAACCCTGTTTATGCCCACGCCGGAGACAAGAACTTCGCCTCGATCTACCAGTTGACCGACAACCCATGGGGCGTGGCCGGGCTGTTCTACACCGAAGGTGACAATCGAACGTGGCACTACCGCTCTACCGACCAGGTGCTGGGCAAACTCGACCTGACCCACACCGTATCGAAAATCCACGAGATCAAGACCGGCCTTGATGTGACCAGCTATTCGCTCTCGATATACGAGAACTCGCTGCCCTGGGACATGAACCCGTTCTGGGATGCCTACAACTACAAGCCGCTGGTGGTGGCGGGATACCTGCAGGACCGCGCCGACTTCGAGGACCTGGTGGTCCGGGCCGGAATCCGGCTCGACTACCTCGATTCGAAGGCGACCGTGCGGGCGTTCCCGGAAAGCCTGGGTTCGCAGCCAAGTGTCGCCGATTCGCTGCTGAAGGTGCCGGCCAAGCTCCGGCTGGCGCCGCGCCTCGGTCTCTCCTACCCGATTACCGAGCGAATCAAGTTCCGCTTCAGCTACGGCCATTTCTACAAGAACCCTTCGTTCTCCGACCTGTACTCCTACGCCGACCGGACCGCAGCCGAACTGAGGAGCCGCGGCAACGTCATCGTCGGCAACGCCGACATGGGCGCGGAGAAAACCATCGCCTACGAGTTTGGATTCGACTCGCAGCTATCCGACTTCTTCCAGTTCGATGTGACCGCGTTCTACAAGGACGTATTCGACCTGTCCGGCGTGCGGGTCGTCCACGCTCTGCCCCAGCCGTACACGATGTACTACAACGTGGAGTACGCGCGGATTCAGGGGTTCGAAACAACGGTGAGCAAGGTGCTCAACCAGTACTGGTCAAGCCGCCTCGGCTACACATTCCAGATCGCGAAGGGCACGGCTTCGACCGCCTCGGACCAGTACCAGCGCGAGACCCCGCGGCAGCTCGACTACTTCCTCGACCAGGACGTGCGCCACTCGTTCCACGGCGACCTGGCCTTCTCGTTCCCGTCCGATTTCACCTTCGTGCCGATGCGGGACTTCGAGGTGGCGGGCGTGTTCAACTACAGCACGGGTACGCCTTACACGCCGACCGACCAGAAGGGCAACGAGATCGGCCTGGAGAACTCGGCGCGGCTGCCGAACAGCTACACGCTTGACGGCCGCATCGGCAAGGACTTCACGTTCGCCGGCATGTCGCTCTCGCTCACCTGCGACATCACGAACGTGCTGAACAGCGAAATCATCACGAACGTGCATACCGCCACCGGCAAGCCCGGCTACACCGGCCGCGTGATTACTCCCTACGAGTTCAGCGCCGCCGGGTTCCTCTTCGGCGACTACTACTACCACCCCGCGCGCGATTATGACCACGACGGCTTCATTACCCGCAGCGAGCAGTACGAGTCCTACCTGCGGGCCTACACCGATAAGAACACACCGCCGACTTACTTTGGGCCGCCGCGCAAGATCAAGCTCGGCCTGAGCCTGTCGTTCTAAAGGAGCAACCATGAAATCACGTCTTAGCAACCGCAAGTGGCAGACAGCCGGGCTGCTCCTCGTGCTCTTGACGATGGCGGCCGGTCTGGCTTGGGCGCGCAGCGCCACGACGCCGCCCCCGGGCCGGAGGGTCTACGGTTTGGAGTGGCTGAACATCAACAAGTGGCTATGTCCGTTTCACAACGACGGGAAGTACGGCTACGACCCGAGCAGCGGCTCCGGTGCGGCCGGTGGCTCCTGGCCGCAACCGCTCAAGAACTGCTACATCTTCGGCGCCGGGCTCTGGTTCGGCTCAATCCGGGTTCGGGCCGAGGACCCGGATAAGTCGGACACTCTCGTAACCTTCGGCTACAACCCGAACTCCGGCGGCTCTGAGATGTCGCCGGTCACGGTCGAGAACTCCGCGGAGGGCACGGGCAGCCCGGCCGACCGCATCTTCGTATACCCGACCGACTGGCCGCCCGCGCCCCGAAGCCGCTGGGAGACCGGGGACCTACACGTGGACTCGATGCTGATCCCCTACGAGAACTTCTCCCTGATGGATATGTGGTGCGCGTACTCCGACGTGCTGTCGGAGAACCACATCTCACCGGGCAAGCCCCAGAACATCGACGTCTACCAGACGGTCTACGCCTGGAACTACCCGTCGAACCAGGACATCTTCTTCATCACCTACATCGTCCGCAACGCGAGCACCACTGACACATTGAAGAACTGCTTCATGGGCGCGGTCTGCGACCCGGACGTCGGCGATGCGACCGATGACATGGTCGGGACGCTGCTCAACACCTACGTGCCGGGAGCGGATACGGTGAAGAACGTTGGCTACGTCGGCGACAACAACAACCAGGAGGTAGCGGGTTCGACGTGGGAAAGCGGCACGCCGGGTGTCTTCGCCTACAAGTTCCTTGAGTCACCGCGCGGTGATGACGATACGATGCAGCTGGGGATGACGGCGTTCAAGAAGTTCACCATCGACATCGACCCGGTGACGGACGCGGCCCAATACCTGACTATGGCCGGGTTCGACTACCGGACCGGGGTCTATGCGCCGTACGATTCCGCGAAGGACATCGCCCCGGCTGACAAGCGTTTCGTCCAGTGCTCGGGACCGTTCACCCTCGCCCCGCAGCAGATGGTCAGGCTGATCATCGCCTGCATCGGCGCCCCCTACGGCGGTCCCAGCCAGGACTGGCAGGCCAGGCCGATCGACTCGCTCGTCCACCTTGCCAAGCTTGCCAACCAGGCGCAGTTCATCTACGACCAGGGCTGGCTCCTGCCCGGGCCGCCGCTGTCGCCGAACATCACGCTGGTGCCGGGCGACAACCAGGTCCGGATTGTCTGGGACAACCTGCCGGAAGTCACGCCGGACCCGTACTGGTTGAAGGTCGCGAGCGACACGACCAAGCCGGGTTGGGACCCGGTCTACCGGGGCTACGACTTCCAGGGCTACATCGTCTACAAGTCGAAAAACGGCAGCGACTGGGGAATTCTCGCCCAGTGTGACCTCGCCGACGGGGACACGTTCAGCTACCCGCCGGGCGGGGATTCGGCCGGCACACCGGACAGCCTGTGGATCAAGGCGACCGACGCCGGTCTCTTCTACACCGCAGTCGACAGCAACGTGACCAACGGGTTCACCTACTACTACTGCGTGGCCGCGTATGACTACAACTTCCAGACCACGGAGTGGGACTCGACGCATCG
>CAZSUX010000306.1:0-3495 GCA_964610135.1 uncultured bacterium
AGTCAGATTCCGGCCTTCATTCTTCCCCTATACCGAGCCGAGCGCCGAGGTATTCGCCAAGATGGGCAAGCTCGGCTGGATTGAGATGTGTGGCTCCGGCGTCTTCCGGCCCGAGGTCACGCGGCCGCTCGGGTGCAAGGTGCCAGTGCTGGCATGGGGCGGCGGCGTCGAGCGGATTGCCATGCTGCGGTTCGGTCTCGACGACATCCGCAAGCTGTACATGGCTGATATCGACTGGCTTCGAGAAGCGAAGTTGAGCAGATGAGAAGCCAGAAGCCAAAAGCCAAAAGCCAAAAGCCAAAACGGCAGACGGGGAACGCTTGCCAGTAGTTGGTATTGCCACGGCGACGCTCAAGCGGCTCATCGGCAAGAGCCTGAGCAAGGACGAACTGGTCGCAGCACTGGAACAACTGGGTAACAACGTCGAAGGTACGGCCAGCGTTACCGCCTATCGCTGCGAGAAGTGCGGACAGACGACCGAAGTCCTTAAACAGGCGAGTTTCAACGGCGCGTGCGAGTGGTGCGGAAGCAAGACGGTGGTGGACATCGGTGCTTCCGAGGTAATCCGCATCAGCCTGCTTCCGGTCCGGCCCGACATGTTCGATGCCGCCGGGCTGGCGCGGGCTTTGCGCGGCTATCTCGGAATCGAGACAGGCCTGCCTGTGTACCGCGTAGAGCCTTCCGGGTTCAAGGTCACGGTGCAGCCGGGGCTCGAAAACACCCGGCCCTATATCGTCGCCTGCGTGGTACGCGGCCTGGTGATGGACGATGAGACCGTGAAGACAGTGATGAAGATGCAGGAGAACCTGCACTGGGCGCTGGGACGAAACCGTCGCCGCGCATCAATCGGAGTGTATGACCTCGATACGGTCGAGCCGGACTTCGAGTACTCGGCGGTTGCGCCCGACGGCGTGAAGTTCGTGCCATTGTTCGGCATGCCAGTTGCCGAAGGGACGAGGGACGAGGGACGGGGGACGGGGGCATTGGAGATGCGGGCCGCGACGCCGAAGGAAATACTGGAGAAGCACCCGAAGGGTGCCGGGTACAAGCACCTGTTGGAGAAGTTCGACAAGTATCCGCTGCTCTGCGACGCAAGCGGCAAGGTGCTTTCGATGCCACCCATCATCAACAGCGAGGACACGCGGGTGACGCAGAAGACCCGGAACCTGTTCATTGACGTGACTGGTCCGGACAAGAATGCGATTGAGAAGACAATTGCGGTCATCGCCTGCGGGCTGGCCGACCTTGGCGGCAAAGTCGAAACGGTACAGGTCGTCTACCCGGATGGGTCGAAGGAAGCGACGCCAAACCTGCAGCCGCAGGTGCTGACGATTGACCCAAAGGCGGCCGAGAGGCTCATCGGCGTGAAGGTGCCGGACATGGCCCACGTGCTTGAGCGAATGCGCTACGGCACGAAGTCCGAAAGCGGCAGTCTCGTTCTGGAGATTCCGTGTTACCGCGCCGATATCATGCACGAGTACGACATCTTCGAGGACGTCGCCATAGGCTACGGGTACCACAACATCGCGCCCCGGCTCGTCCCGAGCATGACCGTGGGCAGCCACCAGCCGATCGAGGAGCTCTCAACGACCGCGCGGCGCGTGATGACCGGACTGGGCTTCCTGGAAATCATGACCCCGGCGCTGACCAATGTCGAGGAGCACTACGACAAGCTCGGATCGCCGGCGCCGGAGCACTACGTGCGGTTGGAGAATCCGATAAGCGTGGAGCAGACCCTGGCGCGTGAGCAGCTCGTCACCGGCCTGCTGAGCACACTCCGCGTCAACACGACGCGGGAAATGCCGCAGCAGGTCTTCGAGGCCGGCGACTGCTTTGAACTATCGGAGGGGATGGAAACGGGCGTGCGCACCCGGCGTAAGCTCGCGGCGGCGATTGCCGGTCCGAAGATCGGCTACACCGAAGCGAAGCAGGCGCTGGATGCGCTGGGACGCGAACTTGGCCTTGGGCTCCGGTTTGTCGGGATGGACAAGACCAGGAGTGCCCCGTTCATTGACGGCCGCTGCGCCGTGATCTTTGCCGCGCCCGCCCAATTTGCAATCTGCAATCTGAAATCTGAAATGCAGTGGGGCGTGCTCGGTGAGGTCCATCCCGCGGTCCTCGAGTCATTCGGCATCACCCAACCGACCGCCTTGCTGGAGATTGACTTGAGCGTCCTGCTCTCTGAGGCAGGCTGATGGCACGATGCAGGCATTGTGGCGAGCCGGTAGCGGCCGGGCAGGAGTACTGCTATGCCTGCGGTCAGAAAGCCCGCACGCGCGGCTACCGGGCCGAGCATCGGGCGAACCCGCTTGTGATCATCGCGATCTGTCTTATGGTAGTCGCGGTGCTCGGGGGATTGTGGCTCATGCGCGCCAACTCCGCCAAGAAGCAGGCGGCGCTGCTTACGGAAGAGGAGACGGTGCGCGTCCAAGATTCGACCCGGCGCGCCGCGCGTGATTGGCTGGATGCGCAGCGGACCGCGGCGAAGGACGAAGAAGCACGCGCTCTCACGGCGGAGCTGGACGGCATTGAAAGCCGCTTCCAGTCGATCCGCGTCCGGGTGGCTGAATACCCGACTGCGCAGCAGGAGAGCATCATCAATCGGTTTGTGGACGAGCTCGCGCTGCTGCGCAATTCGGTGGTCATCCTCGCGTCTTCAGCCGAATCCGAGAAGCAGACGTTGCGGGATAGCATCCACGCCGGCACGCACCGAGTCGAAGACCTGACGAGGGAGCTGGGCAGTACCGAATGAAGCAGCCGCACGCCGGTGGCGCGGTCCCAGGCCGGCCGAACGTCCTGCTCTGAGGAGGAGAAATGGCTAAATGCCCACATTGCGGCGAGGTCGTGGCCGCGGGCCAGGAAACCTGCTTCGCCTGCGGTCAGAAGATCCGGGCGCGGGTCCGCCGCCACGAACGACCTCACAACGCGGCCGTCTTCGTGTTCGCCGGCCTGCTCGTCGTCGCCGTCACCGTCGGCATCATCATCATGAATTCGGGCCGCGCGAAGCGGGCGCGCAGCGAGGCCGTCCGTCAGGAGCAGGCGCTGCGCAGAGAGGCGGACCGCGCTGCGGCTCAGGCGAGGCGCGATTCGGCCCGGGCCGCGGTCAGGAACGATGCAGCCGGCATGCTGGTTCAGGAAGTGAACGACATCGAGGCGCGATTCGAACTTGTGCGGAAGCAGGTTGTCCGGGACCAGCCGAGCCCGGAGCAGGCGAAGGTGATATCGCAGATCAGCCGCGAGTTGACAGGCCTGCGCCAGCTGGTCGCAACCATGGAAGGTCAGTCGGGCGCGCCGGCCGACAGCCTCAAAGACCAGCTCCGCGACGGTGAACGCAGGGTGCGGACTCTGATTTCCGCTCTGAGCCGCGCGTCGAAGAAGTAGGAGTCAGGGGCCGGGGATTAGGGACGCGGGAGGAGAATCAGAATGGGGCGAACCGGGCCTCGCGCCAGTATGATTCCTTCAGCAGATTGGACTGCCGGCTCAGCGCCTCGGCGT
>CAZSUX010000307.1:0-3475 GCA_964610135.1 uncultured bacterium
ACGGCGCGGCCGGACACTGCGGGCCCGGCGGAAAACGTACGTGCCGACAAGCGCGACGTTCAGACACAACGAGGCAACCACGACTACGACCAGCCAGCGATTGCGCATCAGTCGCCTCCTGACATCATCCTGTACATACCGGTAGTGGACGATTCGACGTAGCTGACTGCTTCCTCAGTGCTGTTCGCTGCGTCCGACGTGGAAGCCTGGGCCAGGCCGGAACCGAAGAAGACCCCGGCGCCGATGGAAACCGCGACCACGAGGGCAGCGGCCAACGACCCCACGAGGCGCCCAAATCCGTGCGGGACAGGACGCTCACGCTCTCGGATCTCCGCCATCACCCGCGTGACCAGGAACGGTGTAACCTCCGGCGTCCCGGCCTGTTCGAGCAGGCCGATATCCGCCTTCAGCGCCTCCAGCTCGGTGCGGCAGGCCGGGCAGGATGCGAGATGGGAGGCGATGTTCTCCCGCACCCTGCCCGACAGCTCTTCGTCAAGGAAGGGAGGTAGAAGCCGTTTCACCTGTCCGCAATTCATCGATTTGTTAGACACGGTATCCTCCTAAATCACTGCGCCAGACTGAGAGTCCTTGTCAGTACTCCGGACGCCAATCGGCTCGAAGCCGCGATTAGTCATTCGGAATTCGTCATTACCTAGATGATCCCCTTTGCCCGGTCTTGGGCCAGCGCCTTGCGCACGTTCGTCTTGGCGCGGAATAGCAGCGAATCGACCGCCCGCACCGACTTGCCCATTGTCTCGGCGATCTCCCGGTAGCTCATGTCCTGGTAGACGGAAAGCACCAGGGCGGCTCGCTGGTCGGCCGGAAGTCGAGCCAGCGCCCGTTGCACAGCTTCCTCGCGCACTTTCTGCTGGAAGGCCTGTTCCGGCCGGGCGGAGTCGGGCGCGGCCATGGTCTCAAATAACTCCTCGGTCGGCTTTCTCCGGGTGCGCAGGTTGAAACAGAGATTGGTACCGATGCGATACAGCCAGGTCTTGAAACTCGACGCCCCGCGGAACCCGGCGAGCTTCTCCCAGGCCCGGACCATCGCGGCTTGTGCCAGTTCCTCGGCATCGCTCGAGTTCCGGCACATCCGGTAGAGGTACGAGAAAAGGCCGTGCTGGTGGCGCCGGACCAGCTCCTCGAACGCGGCCATGTCACCGGACTGTGCCCGCAACACCAAGTCGCGGTCGTCGGGAGTCGGGACTTCGGGCTCGGTCAGGACGCTTCTCTCACTCTCTTCGCGAATTCGCGGCCCGCCTGCTTCAGCTCCTCGTCGGTCGCGTCTTTCCCTCCGCGGCCGGTAACCACCCGTGCAGTCGCCCCGACCGTAGCATTCTTCTCCGCAAGGTCGGCCGCGACTATCGCCACCGGCTTGTCGATTTCGCCGCCGCCGGTGGAGATCAGCAGGTGCACCTTCTTGCCCTCAAGCCGGGCGTCGCGCAGAAACGTCCGCGCCGGGCAGGCGGGCTTGCCGGCCCAGACGGGCGTGCAGAGCACGACCGTGTCGTATCCGCTCAAATCGAGGTCCATCGGCTTGATCTCGAACCGGGCGTTGGTCACCGAACCCCAACCCATAACCAGGAACCCGCGCTGCTTCTTCTCTTCGACCCGGCGCGTCTCCGCGCCCAGTGCCTGCGCCAGTGCCTCTGCGACCTTGGCCGTGTGCCCGTATCGGCTGTAGTAGACTACTGCTGCTTTCACTCTGCTCCCTTCATGCTGAACGTGAGGATATGCTCACTGCAGCCTAAGTCAACTGCAAGGCATCGCTCACCGTGTACCCGTATCTCCTGCCCCACCCGGCCAGCCAGCAGAACGGATGACCTCCTGCTTGTCGGTTACCAGCAATCCCTCGATTCCGCCCGCCTGTTCGATGAGGGACAAAGCGTCCCTGCCACGGATGAACAGCACTTTGGACCAGCCCTGTGCGGTCAGCGGGTCGCTCATCAGGACCGTGGCGCTGGCCGCGCCTCGTGCGGGCCAGCCCGTCGCCGGGTCGACAACATGGCAGTAGCGTACGCTATCACGCGGGACATGACCGACGCGGGACATGACCGATTCCACGGAGGAATCGGATCGTGTCCCAAGCCCGGTCTGGCTCGTGTCCCGAGGCGGCCCCCAGAAGAAGCGCTCGTAGTCGCCCGATGTCACCGCCGCCAGGTCCTCCGCCGCCACCACTGCCAAAACGCTATCGCTCCGCGGGTTGCGGACCCCGATTCTCCATTTCTCCCTGCCCTTGCTCCCGATGGCAAACACATCGCCACCGATGTCGATAATGGCGGCCTGAACGCCCCCGGCCCGCAGCACTCGCGCCGCCTCCCTGAGCGCGTAGCCCTTGGCGATTCCGCCAAGGTCAATCCTGGTCTCGGGGTTACGCTTCGTCACCCGGCCGGGCTCGATGACAAGGTTCCGGTATCCGGTCAGCTTGAGGCAGGAGTCTATCTGCCGCTGCTCCGGCACCGCCGGGTGGTCACCGTAGAAACCCCAGAGCCTGACCAGCGGCTCCACCGTGATGTCGAACGCGCCGCCCGAGGCTTCGCTCACATCGATGGCCGCCCGTACGACCTCGACAATCTCCGGGTCGGTGAGCGGAACTTCGCGGGTATTGAAAGCATAGACCGGACTGGTGGTATCAAGATGGTTGAACTTCCGGCTGATTCCCTCGAGCCGGGCAAAGGCGACGTCGATGGCCGAGTCCACAACTTGCTCGCGCCCCAACGCCTGAATCGTCACGTAGGTATCCATCAGCAGCCGGCTCTGCTTGCGGACGGCGGGCCTACCTGGACGGCAGGACACCCCTGGCAGCACTACGACCAAGACAAAGTACAGAGACACTCTACGCAAGACGGATCCGGCGCAGTTCTTCATTCGCCAATCGTCAGTCGACATTCGTCAATCACCGCGTCACGTCCTGCTCGGAAGCGGCGCCCCGCTCTGCCAAACGGAACATATCTGCAACGATGTCGCCGGGCAAATGGACGGTCCGGCTCAGCCAGCCCTTCCGGCCGCGGCTCTGGCTGACCATCTGCCGGACGCTCTGCTGGAACTGCGGGAAATACGACCACGAAAGACTGAGCGAGCGCGCCAGTTGGCCGGGCTCGACCTGGAAGACCCGCAGCGGCCTGAGGAGCTTCTCCAACCCGGCCGCAACCTCCTGCGGCGCGGTTGTCTGGGCCAGCACGGCCGTTGCGAAGAACAGCAGCAGGATACGCGCTGCGAAGATGGCACCGTCGTACAGCCCCTGGTCTGTAACCCGCACCGGCCCGATTGTGGAGAACACCCTCCCCCAAGGCGAGAAGACGACGGGCATCACGAACGCGGCCAGCGCCAGCAGCCACACCCATTTCAGCCCGGCGAGCAGGCGGCCGATGTTCACTCGTCCCAGAATCGAAAAGACGACGAGCAACCCGAACACCGCCGCGTACAGCCTCCAGTCCGCGAACACGACGACCGCGATGACAACAACCACAACTACGGC
>CAZSUX010000308.1:0-3421 GCA_964610135.1 uncultured bacterium
ATGATACTCTGTTTGCCTTGGTTGACGGCACCGTGAAGTTCGAGCGTGTCAGACGGGACAAGCAGCGGGTAGCGGTCGTGCCGGCCGGCAAGAACTGATGCCCGACGGCTGTCACTCTGAGCGGAGCGAAGAGTCTCCGGGACCGACGGTTCTTCGGCTCCGCCTCAGAATGACGCGCCCTGACCTGGAGGGCTGACGTGAAGGTAAAGTGGCTCGGGCACTCCGCGTTTCTGCTGACCGCAGCGGACGGCACGTCGGTAGTCACCGACCCCTACGTCCCGGGGAGTTTCAACGGCGCGATCAAGTACGGCCCGATTCGCGAGACCGCTGACGCAGTCACGGTCAGTCATCATCACCAGGACCACGACGGCGTTTCCCATCTTCCCGGCAAGCCGAAAGTGTTCGAGGGCACGGGTACGTTCAGGGCCGGGTCGATCAGCATCAGCGGTATCGATACGTTCCACGATGCGAACCAAGGGGCCGGGCGCGGCCGGAACACCGTGTTCGTATACGAGGCCGACGGAATGCGGGTCTGCCACTGCGGAGACCTAGGACACGTCCTCGCCCCTGCGCAGGTTGCGGCGGTCGGCAAGGTCGATATCCTGCTGGTGCCGGTCGGTGGTACTTTCACGGTGGATGCGGCCGCCGCGCACAAGGTCGCGGAGCAACTCGCAGCCAGGGTTACTATCCCGATGCACTACAAGACCGACAGGCTCGGGTTTGACATCGCGGGGGTCGACGGCTTCTTACAGGGCAAGGTGAAGGTCAGGCAAGTCGGCGCGCCCGAGGTAGAACTGAGCGCCGACAAGCTGCCGCCGGCACCGGAGATCTGGGTGCTGGAACACCCGCTGTAGCGAATGACGAAGTCCAAAGTGCAAATGACGAATGGGGACTGAGGAATGAAAGAGATTCAGTTCGACACAATCAGAGACACGGTTGCGAAACTGTGTATCGACGCCAACTGTCTGCTCGGCGACGACGTGGTGCAGGCGTTCAAGGACGGCTTGAAGATTGAGGAGTCGCCGGCGGGCAAAGACATCCTGAACCAGTTGCTCGACAACGAGCAGATAGCGCGGAAGGAGATGATGCCCATCTGCCAGGATACCGGCTGGGCCGTGGTCTGGGTGAAGATAGGGTCGGGGGTCAGGGTGCAGGGCGGCGAGCTATATGACGCGATCCAGCAGGGCGTCGCCAAGGGTTACACCGATGGCTACCTGCGCAAGTCCATCGTCGAAGACCCGCTGCGGCGGAAGAATACCGGTAACAACACGCCGGCGATCATCTACACCGACATCGTGCCCGGGGACGGGCTCGAGATTATCGTCCAGCCCAAGGGCGGCGGTTCGGAGAACATGTCCGAGGTGAAGATGCTCTCGGCCGCGGACGGTGCCGAGGGCATCAAGAAGTTCGTCGTCGACCGGGTCGCACGATCGAAGGCGAACCCGTGCCCGCCGGCTATCGTCGGCGTCGGCATCGGCGGGACGTTTGAGAAATGCGGGATGCTGGCCAAGCACTCTTTGCTGCGCGAGATCGGCTCGGTTCACCCCGACCCATTCTACGCCGCGATGGAAAAGGAGCTGCTCGAGCGGGTAAACAAGCTCGGCATCGGGCCGCAGGGCCTGGGTGGCCGGGTGACCGCGCTGGCGGTTTTCATCGAGGCGTTCCCGTGCCACATCGCGACCATGCCCTGCGCGGTGAATATCAACTGCCACGCGGCCCGGCACCAGTCGGTTACCCTTTAGGAGGCGAGCATGGCAAAGAAGATTACTGCCCCGTTGACTGCCGAAACCGTGAAGGAACTGCGGGCCGGTGACTCGGTCCTGATTTCCGGCACCATCTACACCGGTCGAGACCTCGCCCACAAGCGGCTGACCGACGCACTCAAGGCCGGGGAGAAACTGCCGTTCGACCTTGCCGGCGCGGTCATCTACTACGTAGGGCCGTCGCCAGCCAAGCCGGGCAAGGTCATCGGCTCGGCCGGCCCGACCACGAGCTACCGGATGGACGTCTACTCGCCGCTGCTGATGGAGAAGGGTCTGCGCGGGATGATCGGCAAAGGCAATCGGACCCAGCCGGTGCTGGATGCGATGAAGCAGCACGGCGCAGTCTACTTCGCTGCGGTCGGCGGAGCGGCCGCGCTCATCGCCCGGACCATCAAGGCCGCCAAGGTTATCGCCTACGACGACCTCGGACCCGAGGCGGTGCGCGAACTCAAGGTTGAGGACTTCCCGGCTATCGTCATCAACGACATGTACGGCGGCGACCTGTACGAGCAGGGCGTCGCCAAGTACAAGAAAGACTAATCCATGGCGGAAGAAGTCAAAAGGCAAAAGTCAAAAGGCAGAAGCCAAGAGACTGAAGCAGCAGAAACGGCCGATCGCCAGTCGCCGGCCCCTAGTACCCAGCCCCCAGCCCCTGGCCCCTCTTCTCTAATCACCATCTACGTGATGGGGCAGGCGTACCAGGTGCCGAAGGACCTGACCATCATGAAGGCGATGGAGTATGCCGGGTTCCGGTTCATCCGCGGGTGCGGGTGCCGGGGTGGGTTCTGCGGCGCGTGCGGCACTGTCTTCCGCACGAAGGATTCGTACAAGTTGAAGGTCGGGCTCGCCTGCCAGACCGTGGTCGAGGACGGGATGTTCCTGACCCAGATTCCGTTCTACCCGGCGAACAAGAAGCAGTACGACATCGCCCAGGAGCCGGCCGACACGCAGGTGCTCGTCCGGTTCTACCCCGAAGTCATGCGCTGCATCGCCTGCAACTCGTGCACCAAGATCTGCCCGCAGGACATCGACGTGATGGGCTACATCAATGCCGCCATCCGCGGCGACATCGCCAAGGTCGCGGACATGTCGTTTGACTGCATCATGTGCGGCCTCTGTGCCTCACGCTGCCCGGCCGAGATCGTCCACTACCACGTCGGGCTCCTGGCACGGCGGCTGTATGGGGCCAAGGTGGCGAAGAAATCGCCGCACCTGGCCGAGCGGATGAAGGAAATCAAGGCGGGCAAGTTCGAGCCCGGCCTCGACAAGCTCGGCAAGCTGACCGAAGCTGAACTGTCGACTCAGTTCTACGACCCCAAGGTCCGCGACGTCGAGCCGTAAGGAGGGATGATGTACCCGCAGAGCATGCAGGATTCCATCAAACGGCTGGATGCGACCCGCGACGCCCGCATCAAGCAGGGCAAAATCCCCCTGCTCGGCGCCGACGGCAAGAAAGAGCTGCTCAAGGGTTTTCACCCCGACTATATTGAGATGTCGATGCGGGCGCTCGCCATTGGCCCGAACAAGGGTGACCGCACCCCGCTCGAAATCGCCGACATGCTGGAGGCGTGGCCGATTGTGAGCCCGGCGACGTTCGACGCCGAGCACCCGAAGTTCGACGTGGACGTGCTGATTATCGGCGCGGGCGGGGCCGGCGT
>CAZSUX010000309.1:0-3416 GCA_964610135.1 uncultured bacterium
TTGCGAAACTCAACGATCGCGTCGTCCCACCTTCTTTCCTCCATCATCCGCCGTCCCGCTTCGAATGGCAACTTGACGGCACGGTCGCTGGCCTTGGGCAGCCTGTCCAGGTAGGCCGTTACGCCGGATACCGTCCGCTGAACGATACGATCTTCTTGTTCCGGAGAAAGGCGTGTCGTCCCCTTTCGTGCGAGTAGCTGGCCGACCAAGAAGGTGACCAGCCCAACAGCGGGCCCTGCCAACGCACTTAGAACCCTCTTATCTGCGGGAGTCACGAGGAAGAAAGATGCAGAGACTGCCACGGCGACGACCACCGCCGCGGAAACCCACCGGCCTGTTCTAGACTTCACGACGGCGCGACGGCAGGCACCACGGCCGATATCTGACGCGAGGAGAGCACGACGTTGGCTGGGACGGGCTTCGCCTACTCACTCCGTCAGTTCCTTCAGGCTTCGCTGAATCTCGGCGAGGTCGGAGGCGGAGAGGTCCCAGAGCTTGGCGGATTCGACATCTATCTCCGCTTCGACTTCCTCCAGCTTGCGGTTTGAGGCCTGAGGCTTGTCGCTAGCTGGCGTCTTCGCCAGCTCATGTGCCTGCATCGAAAGCTCAGCCAGCCGCTTGTGCACCTTGTCCTTCGGGTCATACTGCGGGATGCGGATGTTCTCGAGGACATGCATGGAGCCCATGCTCTTGCCGCCCTTCTGGCTGTATGAGGAGGCAGCGAACTGAAACAGAGCGGAATTCACCAGCGCCGTCATGTAATGCGCCTCGCTCCTGCCCTGGCAGGAGACCATGGACACCGTTTCTTGCGGGATGACCGGCTGGCCGTCCTCCGGACCAATCGCGGCTGCCTCGATCTTGCCTATCCTAGTCCATACGATTTTCCACGGCGCGAACGTATAGTCTCCGATCTCCGACATGCAGTAGAAAGGCTTTCCATCCGCCATGGCGTGCTTGACTTCCCATCCGCCTCGTTCTCTCAGCATCGGTTCGAAGGCCTTCAAGTACGCGTAGGTACGTGGTAGCTTCTCCTGCATCTCACGGATAGGGATTGCGTTGAGGTGCATCCCCGGCCTGTGCGTAACGACTATGGACACGACGGGCTTGGTCCTCCAGCGTTCGACCTCGCTTGCCCTTAGGAGTGGATACAGCAGATCTGGTTCAACGGGTTTGACCACATCCGGGACCTTCCGCTTCGCTTTCTCGGTGACATTGCGGACGACCACGAGGCCGTTGCTGCGCCTTTCAACCTTTTCGACCCAGAAGACTGCGTTTGCACCGCCTGAGTAGGCGCCCGCGCGTGCGCGGTAGTCCGATTGCCCGAGGACCTTCCGCAGCGCGCGCAATGCGCTTGGTCGGGCCGTGAGCCACGCGGACGTGATGTCGCCAGCATCAACTGGCTGGGCAACAAGGTTGAGGCGGTTGGTCGCGGCTACGACTTCTTCGAGCGTGCTGTCGTATGTGAAGCGTGCGCCCTTTTCTCTGCGCCAGACCGTATACGGCACCGGGTAGCGTGTGGCATGACCTTTCTCCACCACGACTACCGCCGTGCGGTTCGAGGCGCCCTCAAACGGGTTCAGTTCGACCATGTCGTCAACGTGGACGACGCGTATCGGAACTGCCTGGCCGCCTCCCTTGGGGATGCTGAACTTCCGGAATCCCTGGCCGCCCAGTCCACCTTTGAACACGCTCTGTGTTATGACGAACCCCAACTGCCCATCGCCCTCGAGCATCGTGTCTATTGCCACATAGGTCAGCAGTACTGAGATATCGTCTTTGGTGAAGGCTGCCTTCATGCCTCCTTGCTCGAACAGACCATATCGCAGCCAGATGGGTGCGATGGCTTGACGATATCCGTCCGGCAGGTTCTCCCAGTTGACCCATGGCGGGTTGCCGACGACGAAGTGGAAACGGCCGATGGTGAGAGGCGCAAAGTTGTTCTTGAGCAGCCGCGCCCAGAGGCCGTTCATGCCCTGCTTGTGGAGGTTAAGCAGCTTGTCGTAGAGGTCGGCAAGGACTCTCCGCGCTTTGTTATCCCAAGCGTCACCCGCGAGCTTGAGTGTGGCCTCGACGCGATGGATGAAGCTGTCAGCGGCGACTTCGCTGTTCACGCTTTCTTCGAGGACGTCGCAGAAGCGGTCGAACCTGTCTTTAACGCAGAGCAGGGCCGGAACGTGGAACTTGCCCACTGCGGTCTGGAATTCGTACACGCCTTTGCCGAATAGACCTTCGCCTTCTGACGGCGTGCGGACCGAGTCCGCGAGATAGACCGGAATGGTGATTTCGCCTCGGCGGTGCTCAAGCAGGGGCGCGATGGCAAGGACGTAGTTGACGCGGGCGGTGAGGACGGCAAGCGGGTTAAGGTCGATGCCGACGACGTTGTGCAGAATGGCTTCCAGGAGTTCGGTCTCGTTGAGCATCAGGGCAAGGCCGAGTTCGCGCATCCGGGCGATGATGAGAACCGGGAATGTGCCCGAGCCGCAGGCCGGGTCGAGGAAGCGAAGGGATAGGAGCTTCTTGCGCAGGCTCGGCCCGACGCGGTTGGGGTCGCCGGTGAAGTACCCGTTGTCGAGCTGGTTCAGGAGACGCTGGGCCAGCCAGTCGGGCGTGTAGTACTCGCCGAGGTTGTGGCGGATTTCGCGCGGCAGGAGGTAGTGGTAGAGCTTCTTGAACAGGTCGCGGGTTTCCTCGGGCACAATCGAAAGGGATGAGGGGTCGTAGCGGACAAGGCGCTCCAGCAGGCCGCGCACGCCTGCTTCCATCTGGTCATGCCATGCGTAGAGATACCAGGAGAAGAAGTCGCCTTCGAGTAGGTTGGAGATGCCGAAAGCGCGGAAGATACCGCCTTCTTCCATCTCCTTGAGGCGGCGGCGCAGAGTCTCGGGGTCGGCGGTGACAAGCTGGGCAAAGGACGGACCGGAGAGTCTGCCGCCGATGTGGCGCGAGAGCGCAAGCCAGGCGAGCAGCTTGACCAGCAAGGCGAAGTAGGTGTGCAGGGCAAAGAAGAACCGCTCGGCGTCTTCCGATGACTTGACCTCGATGCCGGCTTTGGCAACCCACTTCTTCAGGGGGTCGAGCTTGCGGCCACCGAAGGCCTCGGAGTAGTCGATCGACTCGGAGAAGAAGAGCTTCCATTGCTCGAAGAGTTTGGTGACGATGCCGTCCTTGTCGGCCAGACCGGAGTCGAGCGCGGAGCAGAATGCGGCGAGTATTTCCTTGGTGTGCGGCTGGTCTATCGAGAAGTCACGGTTCAGGTTCTCGGACGTGAGCGCAGGCCCGGACGAGAGCCCGGCCAGCCAGCCGAGCATCCGACCCAGGCTTTGCTCGTTGACTGCGAACGGGCCGGAGTCGGTGAGCTTGCCGGCCAGATAGCGGCAGAAGATGATGTAGCAGCCGTCGAACACGACCCCGGCGAG
>CAZSUX010000310.1:0-3410 GCA_964610135.1 uncultured bacterium
TAGAAGAACACCGGGAACTGAACCAGAACGCACCCAAGCCGATTGGAGTCAACCAGCGGGCTGATACCTTCACGGAAGGCCTTGAACACCTCCGCGGTGTCTTTCAGGACTCGCCGGTCTTCGTCCGCCCAGATGTCGTGGGTCATGTCTTTGTTCGAACGGACGACGAAGCAGAAACCCGGGCTGGTCCGGCTCACCATCGACGCCAAAGTCCTCGGCGTCGGCATGGCGTAGTAGGTGAAGTTCAGCTCGACCGTGTCGAACCCGAGCACACCCTCGTAGTATTCGAGCATCTTCGTCTTGGCGAGCCCGGCCGGGTAGGCCCTGCCCTTCCAGTCGTCAAAGGAAAACCCGCTCGTGCCGACTCTGAACCGTCCGACGTGGAGCGCTGAGCTCAATTGCGCAGGATTCTGTTCCGTCATGGAGTTGCCGCTTCGAAGCCGTGGAAGCAAGCCATTATATTCCCGCGACTTGGGAGTGTCAAACCGACCGGCCCAAGCTAACCGATAGACACCCCAGGGTTTGCTTCTCAAAACCGCTTGACAAGCAGACAGCGTCTAATAGGATGAGTTGTTGGCCCAACTGACCGGACAAGGAGTCACCTATGGTATCACCACAAGATGTAAAACGCCTGACCGAGAGCACCGACCGCCACGGCCTGACGCTATACTTCAACACCCGTAAGGGCCAGCGGCGGTCCGCCTATCCGGCGCGGCTCCGCAGCCTGCTGCACGGTATCGAGGCAGGGGTCCCGGCTGGAGACCGAAAGCAATACGACCAGGTCGCCGCCAAACTGATGAACTTCATCAGCCAATATCAACCGGCGGGTAACTCGCTCCTTGTCTTCGCCGGACCCAAAACCTGGGATGAGTTTCCCTCCCGGATCCCGGTCCGCGACGAAGTGAGCTGGGGACCGCCCAATACCGCCCAGTTGCTGTGGCTGATCGAGGAATACCGGCCCTATGGTGTGCTGGTTGCCGGCATTGAGCACGTCCGATTCCTCTCGGTTCGGCTGAACGAGTTCGAGGTCTTCAAGGAGTTTCACGCCGATATCGACACCGTCCAGTGGCGCAAGCAGGTGGTCGGCTCAAAGGGCCGGGGCGCCGCGGTGCAGAAGGGTGGCCGGAACGTCGAGGCCTTCGACCAGCGCTACATGGAACAAGTCAAGCGCTTCTGGAAGAAGCTTCACAAACCGCTGGCCGAGCTTATCGAGCGCTACCGGATTCGCCGCATGGTCCTGGCCGGGACCAAGTCGGTGATGCCCGAGTTCGCGCGCTCCCTGCCCCCGGCCATCAGCAACCTCGTAGTAACGCAGATGAACATGGAGACATTCACCAACCCGACGGACGCCGTTCACAAAGTGTTCCCCAGCATCGTCGCCTGGGAAGAGCAGCGCGAGCGTGCCCTTGTTGCCGAGCTGTTCGGCGCCGCCGGCATCAGCAAGAAGGCCGCGGTCGGCGTCGAGCCGGTCCTCAAATTCGTGCAGGACGGTCGGGCCTCGCGATTGGTTGTGGCAAAGGACTTTGATGCCGAGGTAGCTCGCTGCACCCAGTGTCTCAATGTGAGCGCAAGTACCAACAGCCATTGTGCCAAGTGCAGCGCTGCCGACTTGAAGAAGGTCAACTTGACCGACATCCTGCCCCGCCTCGTGGTAGACCACGACCTGCCCATCGAGGTGGTGAAGGGCGAAGCCGCCAAAGAGCTGGCCCGCAGCGGCGGCGTCGGAGCCTTCCTCCGGTTCTGAGGGACATGACCCAATCCCGCTGAGGATTGGGATCGTGTCCCGAGCGGGCTTGGATTGCGGGAGCGCTAGCTCCCGCTTTTCCTCGGCGAGTGTCCGGGCAAGCGGCAGCCCTGCTGCCTCACTCAAATGCAGCTACACCGCCGCTCGTCTTGGAGCCGAACTCCGCAACTCGCCTCGCAAATCGCGGCACGAGTCACCACCGAAACCACGGCAGAAACCGGCCCTCAAGTCAGACCGCGAGAGGCCCTGCAAGAGGCCTGCCAAGTCGCCTCGGCAGAGGTTCTGCCAATCCCCCGACAATTCAACCTCCAAGTCGCCGTGGAATTCGGTTCGCCAATCGCAGACCGAGACGCAGTGGAATTCACAGTCGGATTCGCGGCGCAAGTCACGTTCAGACTCACAATCTGAATCGCCCCGGGAACCGTCCTGGGAACGGTTCCCGTTCCGGTTCGCGGAACGTCGATTCCAGCCTGTTTCCTGAGGTCTATTCCGCTAACATGCTGCCCTTCAGCGAGTTATAGAACTGGCCCGGAGGAAGGTGGGGATTCTTGGGCAAACCTGGCGTTTTGATGAGCATGGCTGCGTGAAGGCCTGTGCCGGAGCGGCACGGTGGGGTCTGAATGACCGGAAACCTGGAGGTAATCTCCGTCCTTGAATCCAACCGGCGGTCGGCTGGCTGGTCGTCCGCACTGTCCGTCGCGCCTCGGCTTTGCGGGTGACTGGGAGAAACACCTGATGGACACAAACCCGGATGGCTGCGGGCAAGACTGTTCGGGTGAACACCGGCACAACGCGGAGAATTGCCTTCCGGTGGGACCAGCGGAAGTGTTCGGGGAGAACAGCACAGGCAATCCCCAGGACTGTCCGGGGGTTAACCCCCTGTTCGACCGGCTGGAGAACAGGACGATGCTTGTTAAGTGTTGGCCTGCCAAGAGATACGTGGACAAGACACGGGTGCGGACGTGCCGGCCAGTCGCCGGCTCCGGCTGGACTGGGGTGTTCCTGTTCCCGTTGGGAATGCACCGTCACAACCCGGCCAAAGTGTGAAATGCTTTCCCAAGTCCAGGCGTGCTCCGCGCTATCGCGCCACCACGACCTTCCGGACCGTTTGCGGCTTGGAGTTTACGGCTTGCGGCTCTTCACGGACAAAGTACACGCCGGGTGCGAGTCGACTGATGTCGTTCAGCCCCACCTGAAGCTCTGCGATTCTGCGGCCGGACGCATCCCATAATTCACCCGCCGCTGAGACTCGCATCGGTGTACCACGCCTGACTACGGTCGGACCGACGTAGCTTACAGGACAGGACTGTGCCATCGCCTCCAGACCGACAAGCACGCTGTCGCGTACGACCGGAATCGGACTGCCAGACTTCGACGGATAGACGCGGTTCGTCGCCCTGTTCAGAAGCGGCGGCCCGAACGTGGAGGACGGAAGGTCAATCATGGTCACTACGCTGTCCGTCTGCGTGTCTATGACAAGGAGGGCACAGACTTCATAACCCGTGCAATATACATATCTGCCCGTGTGGTCGAGGCACATGCCGGATATCTGTCGCCCCGCCCAGAATGAATCGGTAATAGCGTTAGTTCCAGTGTCAATGACAAAGACTCGGGCGTTCCCCGGGGGATGACCACTGTAGTTGACACACCAGTAGGCCTTGCGCGC
>CAZSUX010000311.1:0-3408 GCA_964610135.1 uncultured bacterium
TGCCGCCAAGCTCCTTCGGCCACGGGATGCCGAGCCAGCCGCGCTCGGCCATGGCTTTGACGTTATCGTCCACGAACGTGCTGGTCAGGTCGTGCATGGTTGCGCGTGGTTCGATGATATCGCGGCAGAAGACGCGGGCCTCGGCCTGGAACTTGCGGTACCGTTCCGGCAGTATCATGCCTGCCTCCGGCGCGGTCGGCAACTCTGGATTCTGGATTCTGGTTGCTGCATTCTGATTTGTCCTAGATGTAGTACTTGTCTTTGTCTATCTCTTCGCGCAGCAGCCGGAGCTCCTTCTCGGTTGGCTCAGGGTTGGTCGCTACTTTGTCGGCGACGAGCAGTTCGAACCCGGTGGCCTTGACTACGTCCTCGACCTTCACGCCGGGATGGGTGGCAATCAGCCGCATGCGTTTTGTGGTCGGCTCGAAATCCATCAGGGCGAGGTTGGTGACGACCCGGTAGGGGCCGGCTCCCGGCGGCAGTCCGGCTTTCTCGCGCGCGCCCGGGCCGGTGAGAAAGCCCGGAGTCGTCACAAAGTCCACTTTGGGCACGAATGCGCGGGTGTCGTGCTTGCGCATGATGACGATTGTCTTCCAGCAGAATGAGCCGACGTCATTGCCGCCGCCCGAGCCGGGCAGCCGGACCTTCGGCGGCCAGTACTTGCCGATGACGGTCGTGTTCAGGTTGCCGTAGCAGTCAATCTGGGCACCGCCGAGGAACCCGTATTCGACGAAGCCCCGGCATGCGGTTTCCATGATGTCGCAGATGCCGGAGGCGGCGACCGCCTTGTGGAAAGTGCGTGAGTCACCGACGCCGAGCGGGAGTTTCTCCATCGACGCGCCGGTGCCGCCGAACTCGAAGATGGGCACGAGGTTCGGGGCGTGCATCCGTTTGGCCAGGGCTCCGGCCAGCATCGGGATGCCGGTGCCGACGAACGCGGTGGTGCCGTCTTCCATCAGCTTGGAGGCGAGGCAGATGAGGAACTCGGATTCGTTATAGGCTGCCATTACCGGCCTCCAATCTCGGATTCGAGTTTCTTCAGCCGGTCCATCCCGACCAGGCTCACGTATTCGGCGTGGTTCTTCACGCCGAAGACCCATTTGTCGAGGTAGGCTTTGGTCTTGGCCGGGTCAGCCGAGTCCTTCAGGAACGCCTGCATGTGTTCGCCGTCACGCCAGTAGCGGTAGCACATCTCGCCGGGGTGAGAACCGTACTTCGCTTCGACCACGGCATCGACGAGGTAGTAAGGTATCACCGTCTGTTCCGGGTACTTCCGTATCTCATCGGTCGAGACTATCTCCTCGGCCGACACGATGAGCTTCTTCGAGGCGCGGGACATCTCGTGGACGAAGCCGGAGATGCCTTCGACCCGGCAGTTGCCGAACTTGTCTGCCTTGTGGACGTGAATCAGGCCGACGTCGAGGGCGAGGGCCGGGACCAGGCAGACCGGCTTGCCGGTGAACGGGTCTTCGATTACCTTGGCCGCCGAGTACTTCAGGGTGTCGGTGCCGAGCATCGAGCGAATGGGCAGGAACGGCACGCCCATGGCCGCGGCTTTGAACCGCCAGGTTATGCCGCCATTGGACCAGTCGGTTGTCTTCACCCGGCCGGACTCGACCGCGCGGCGGAGACAGGCGGAGATGCCGTAGACTTCCCAGGCGATGTAGGTGATGTCGAGCGTGTCCACCAGGTCGGCGGCGAGCAGCAGGTCAATCTCGTGGATGCCCTGTCCGGCCACGCGCAGGTGCTTCTTGCCCTGGCGGATGGTCTCGCGCACCAGCGACATCGGCGCGCGGACCGTGCCGTAGAGCTCGGTGCCGATGTAGTCGCCGTCGGCGACGAACTTCGCGACCGCATCCTGCTCGGACATGACCTTGTCCACCATCTTCGTATTCTTCCGCGTGTGGACCCATTCGCGGAAACCGTCCGGGTCCGGCGGCTGGAACAGCTCGCCGATGCCCGATTCAATTACGTCCATAAAGATGACCTCCCGGAAAGCGGCGGAGTCGGTTGGTAGTTCAAGGATTGCATCTTAAAGGCAGGAGCGTGAAAGTCAACAACGGCAGACCGGCGGAAAACCGCGCGGGCGGGCTTGCGCCCGCCCGCTTGAGAACTAGCGAGTGAACTACCAGCGCGGACGGTTGAAGTCTTTCTTCTCGTCCCGGCCACGGCGCGGGCCGCTGCCCGGACGCCCGCCGCCGTACCCGCCGCCACCGCGCGGACCGCCTTCGCTCCGCTCGCGGGCTTCGTTGACGGTCAGGGCCCGGCCGTCGAGCTGGTACTGGTTGAGGGCCGCGATTGCCGCGCCCGCCGCCGCGTCATCACTCATCTCTACGAACGCGAACCCGCGCGAGCGGTTCGTGAACTTGTCGGTGATGATGTTGACGGACGAGACTTCACCGTGCGCGCTGAACAGGCCGCGCAGCTGGTCATCGGTAGCGCTGAAGGGCAGGTTGCCCACGAATATGCGCTTTGCCATTTCGTTCCTCCGGTCATGTCTTTGCTTGGGATTCGGTACGGGACCAGCCTGCGGACTACTCAGGCGAACACACGTGGTACTCGCATTCGCTTCTCAAGCGGTTCTGGGGCCTTTTGTTTGCATTCGTGCCGGACGCAGGCCCCGTGCCGTCCGGCCGTCAATATTAACCACCCCCGGACGGATGTCAAATGTGGGAAAGGGGAAAGGCGGAAGGCGGAAAGGGGAAAGGCAGAAGGGGAAATGGACAAGGGAGGATGGGGAAGGAGTGAAGAGAGAAGAGTGAAGAGAGAAGAGTGAAGAGAGAAGAGTGAAGAGAGAAGAACGAGGAACGAAGAACGTGGAACTAAGAACCAAGAACTAAGAACTAAGAACGAGGAACGAATGGGTCGGTTGTTAGAGGGCTTTGCCCGAGTGGCCGAGAGCGCCGACCATGTCGATTGCGTCGCTCGGGCAGGCTTTGCGGCATTCTCCGCACCCGATGCACTTGTCGGCGACGACCTTGTGCTGCTTGTCCGGCTCGCCCTCGATTGCCTTGAACGGGCAGGCTTTGACGCAGGCCTGGCAGCCGGTGCACCGGGGATTGATGACGGCTTTGGGGCGGCCCCGGGCACGGTCGATGAATGACTTGGTCGGGCACTTGTGGGCGCAGATGCCGCAGTCGATGCACTTCTCAAAGTCCATCACCGGCAGGTTGTTGACCATCGTCAGCGCCCCGGCCGGGCAGACTTTGACGCAGAGGTTGCAGGCGGTGCAGCCGACCTTGCAGACGTCTTTGACCGCCCTGCCTTTGTCGTGGGAGACGCAGGCGAGGACGACGAGCTTGGCGCGGGGGACAAGCAGCAGCGTGCCCTTGGGGCAGCCCCGGACGCAGTTGCCGCAGCCGGTACACTTCTTCTCGTCGATGATCGGCAGGTTGTTGCTGCCCATGG
>CAZSUX010000312.1:0-3393 GCA_964610135.1 uncultured bacterium
TGAACATCCGGGCGAACTCCGCGTTCGCCGGGTCGGCCGCCACGCCCGCCGCCAGGACGACCGCGTCGGCGGCCAGGCTGTTGCTCGAGCCGTCCTCCTGTCGGTACTTGACAGTCAGTTTCTTACCCTCGGCGGATACCTCTATATCCCGGAACCTGACAAAACGCACGCCCATATCCGCCGTTTCGTGGTAGAAACGGTCGTGCTCCGTACCCGGCAGGCACAGATCGCGGTAGAACTCGGTGACCTCGGTTCCAACCGATGCTTCCTTCACGCGCCGTGCGACCTTCATCGCTTCCACGCAACACGCCCCGGAGCAGTAGCCCAGCTTTTCCCGACCCACACAGTGAATCACCGCGACCGACTTCGGCGACCCGGCCATGAAAGCGGCAATGCCGGCCTTCTCGACTTCACCGACCGTGCTCACGCCCTTGAGTTTGCCGTACCCGCAGCCGGCGAGACCGGTCGGGTCGAACGGCACGGCCCCGGTCGCAAGCACCACCGAACCGGCCTTGATTTCAACCTCTTTGTCTTCCCGGGTCTTCAGGCGGGCGACAAAGCTGCCGAAGAACCCGAGCACCTCGCTGACCCGGCAGTGTTCGTACACCTCGACCAGCGGGTTTTCCTTCAGCGCGGCAGCCCGCGCCGCCGTCCATTCCCGGGCCGTCCGCGTTCCGCCCAGCTCGCCTCTTTCCAGGACAAATACCCTCCTGCCCTCGTGCGCTATCCTCAGGGCCGCTTCGATGCCGGCCGTACCGCCGCCGATCACGATGGCATCCGGGCTGCACTCAATTTCCTTCTGCTCAAGCGCCTGGTGATACCTGACCCGGCTGACCGCCGCCCGGATGAAACGCAGCGCCTTGTTCGTCGCCTGCTCTTTGTCCGGCGTGGTCCAGGCGCACTGCTCGCGGATGTTCACCATCTGGAACACGTGGGCGTTCAGCCCGGCGCCCGCGATTACCTGCTCGAACGTGCCCTGGTGCTGCTTCGGCGAGCAGGCGGCGATGACGATGCGCTCATACCCACGCTCCTTGATATTCTCGGCCAGGAACTTCTTCCCGTCTTCGGAACAAAGCAGCTTGAACCGCTCCACCCCGGCGACCTTGCCGTCTTTCTGTACTTCGGCGGCAACCCGGTCCAGGTCGATTGCCTCGGCGATGTTCGGTCCGCACTCGCACAGGTACAGGCCGACCTTACTCACTTACGCTCCCGGTCAACCCGAGGACGCCGCCCGCGGCCGCATCAGCCTGGATTACCACCGTCTGCATGTCTTTCGGGCCGCCGTTGCACCCGGCGATGAAAACACCGGGCCGGGTCGTTGCCGCCGGTTCGTGTTCGGCGGTGCGGAAGAACCCGAAGCTGTCCATCTCAAGGCCCAGCATCTTGGCCAGCTCCGCCGCCCCGGGGTCCGGTTCGATTGCCGAAGCCAGCACCGCCATGTCCACGTCAACCGACCCGCTCTTCCCGTTCGCCTGGTACTCAATCCTCACGCCGGAACCGTTGGCCAAGACCGCAGGCACGGCCGCGGTCCGCACGAGCTTGACACCCTCGTGCAGGGCGGCATCGAAGAACCGCTGGCTGTCCTTGCCCGGGACCGAGGCCTCCTGGATGAACTCATGCACCTCAACTCCCTCCAGCTTGTCGAACGCATACCGGACGAACTTGGCAAGATAGCGACAGCAAACCTGGGAACAGAACCCTTTGTCTTTGCGACCCACGCAATGGATGAGCGCGATTGACTTCGGCGCCTTCCCGTCCCGGGTCTGGATTGCGCCCTCGGTCGGTCCGTTTGACGCCCGCAGCCGCTCGAACTGGAAAGCATTGAGCACGTTCTCAAGCCCGCCCCGGCCGCGTTCGGCCGGCAGGCCTACCGCGCTCAGCCGGTAGCCGGTGGCAACGACGATGGCCCCGACCTGCACCTTGCGTTCTTCATCCTTATCTTCGTAGTTGATTGCATCGAACATGCAGGCGTCACGGCACGCGGTGCAACTTTCGCCCTTCGAGCGCAGGCACTCACTCATGACGATTGCCGGTGCATTGGGCAGGGCCCCGGCACAGGCGACGTGGATCGCCTTTCGCTGCGACAGCCCTTCCTCGAAGTCGTTCGCCGCGCTGACCGGGCACGGCTCGAAACAGGCTCCGCACCCGATGCAGTTCTGCAGGCTCACGTACCGGGCGCGGCGCAGCAGCGTGACGTCAAATGCGCCCGCCTCGCCCTGGACGTCCTTCACCTCGGTCAAGGTGAGCAGTTCGATATTCGGGTTCTCGATGATGTCTGACTGCTTCGGGGCAATCATGCAGGTAGCGCACTCCATGTTCGGGAAGACCTCTTCCGACTTGATGACGTTGCCGCCGAAGTAGGCCTGCCGTTCCACGAGGTACACCTTCCGGCCCGCGTTCGCCAGCACCAGGCCGGCTTCGATGCCGGCTAGACCGGCACCGATAACTAGTACTGCTTCTCGTTCTGCCGTCGTCGAGTCGGCCATCACTCGACGAACGGCCTGGTTCGCAGCGGGTTCGGTCCCAGCCCGGCGATGTGCCCGGTGAATTCCCGCGTCACCTCGGAATAGCGCTTGCCCTCTGAAGCCGAAATCCAGGACAGCCGGAACCGTTCCGGGTCAAGCTCCAGCACATCCAGTATCCGCCGCATCAGCGCGAACCTCCGCCGGGCATGATAGTTGCCGGTCTGGTAGTGGCAGTCACCGGGATGGCACCCGGCGACCAGCACGCCGTCCGCGCCCCGCAGGTAGGCAGTAATCAACTGCACCGGGTTGACCCGGCTGGAACACATCACCCGGATTGTCGTCAGTGCCGCCGGCACTTCCAGCTTATTACTGCCTGCCTGGTCAGCCGCAGCGTAGGAACACCAGTTACACAGGAAACCGACGATGTTGGGCTCGAACCGGTCCGCCAACGCTTTGCCTAAAACTGAACCTGCGCGTTGAACTTCCCGCCCTCGTCCCGACAGAAGAGCAGAGTCTTGCCCGTTTTCTTGCACCAGTTCTCGATGTCACGCGGGAACGAAGGACAGTCGGCCAGCACCTCGAGCACGTCCCCGGCCTGCAGCTTCGGTGCCTCAATCGCTATCTTCAGAATCGGCTGGGGACACTTCAGCCCCAGCACGTCGAGAGTCTTGTTTGCCATGATTCCTCCTTAGAACGAAAACGTAATCTGGGCGCCCTGAATCTCAGCCAGGAACGTAGTCGCGCCGACCAGTTCAACGTCGTTACGCAGGTCTTCTTTCTTCACGTCGCACGCTTCCAGACCCAGCTCGCAGAAGTACAGCTTCCCGCCGAGACTCTTGACTCCGTTCCACATCTCAATCAGGTCGGGGAAGCCCTTCTTCTTCGTCCCCTCAATCACGCCCGGCTTCAGCGCGGCGACCGCGCCCGG
>CAZSUX010000313.1:0-3346 GCA_964610135.1 uncultured bacterium
GGAACGAAGGCGGGTGCCGTCTTCTTGTATTGGATTGCTCGACGTTCCACTTCACTTCCTGGAATCTAATGGGAGGAGGTCCCGGTATCCTCCAAGCAGACCCGTCCCGATACAGGATGTTGTGTGCCAACGGCAGTGCGGAGGTTTCGGCGCTGACAGTGTTTGACTACAAGAGCGACACGCTGTACGCAAGAGGGGCCGCCCCGCTCTGCGGCTGGAAGTTGGTCATGTACCACAATCCCGCGACGGGCAGGCTGTATTTTCGCTGGGGAGGGGGCCTTGAGGGGAGCGGAATGGGAGTGATAGACGAGCAGACCAACCGTGTCGTCAAGCAAGTACACCTGCCTGGCTGCAACCGCGGGCTGACGTACAGCCGAACCAGCAATAAGTTCTACTTCCAGGGCGAGTACGGCTCTTTCTTCGAACGGAGGGGCCTGGGCGTGATGGATGGGTCGAAAGACAGCCTGCTCGGGGTCATCGAGATGGGTGACAACTACGGAAACTCCTTTCCCTGCTGGTGCCCCGACGGGGATAAGGTCTACTGCTTCGCCGAGGCGGGCGCGCGGTGGTACATCGCCGTTACCGACTGCAGTACGGACTCGGTCGTGCGGACAATTGACGTCTACGACGCGGTGAAGGAGTTCCAGTACCTGGGGAACAGCCGCATGCTCTGTAACCTCCGCGAGCGGGTCATGCTCATCGACAGTCAGACGGACAGCGTCCTGGTCGACTCGACGACGATCGGAGCCGTGTTCGCCCTCGCGCACACCGGGGACGGCGAGAAGGTCTACATGGTTCGCCGGAACCCCGGCCGGCTGGAGGTGCGGAGTTCCAGTTCGCTCTCCTTGCTCGCGACGATTGACTGGCCCTACTTCGATCGCCGAGGGACGTTTCTTGCATATTCAGATACGACTCGGAAACTCTACTGGCTCGTAGACGACAGCGTGCTGGCGATTGACGCCACCGGCGATACAGTCACGGCTCGCATGGGGACCAGCGCACCGTACAGCTGCGCGTGTCTTGACCACACTGGCAGATACATGTTCTGGTCGTCCTCGGCCACCGGCCGCGACAGCTGCCTGGTCGTCTATGACACCCAGTCGGACAGCTTGGTGGCCGCGTATCTTCATCTGCCACCGATCGCCTCCATCACGGCGAGCCCGGAGCAACGCTGCCTCTACGTCGGGAGCCGCGACTTGATACTGGTCTATCCGGACGCACCGCCCGGGGTCGAGGAAACGCCGAATGGCGAAGTGCGAGCGACGAAGTCCGGACCGACGGTTGTGAAAGGAACACTCGTGCTCGACGAGCTTGGGACACGATCCGAATTGCCCGGGCGCAATTCGGTCATGTCCCGCGCTGTCCTGCTGGACGCCAGCGGACGGAAGGTGTTGGAACTGCATCCCGGCGCGAATGATGTGCGGGGGCTGGCGCCGGGGGTGTACTTCGTCAGGCGGCAGGGTTCGAGGGGTCGAGGATCCGAGGATTCAAGGGTGACCAAGGTCGTGGTGATGAGGTAGGAGGAACGCATGAGGCGCTTCGTGACGGAGGTGAAATGGATAGACTTCGTTCCGGGTGTTTGAGATGTTCGATGGCGCAGAATACGCCGCGTAATCGCAGGCTCAGCAAGTCCGGCCGAAGCGTAGGGCGACTGCTGCTCTGCGTTCTGGCGCTGGGGATCCTGCTGGCGTCGTCTGCCTCGGCCCAGGTCATTGAAGACACGATTGTTCTGCCAGATACATTCGGCCCCTTGCCCGGCCCGCTGCACATGGCGTACGATGACGACTCGGCGCACGCACGGCTCTACATTGGCGGCGAGGCCGACATTGGCGGAGTCATCGCCGTGGATCTGCTCACCTGCGAGAAGCTGGCGCGGATAGCGACCGGCCCGGTCAACGACTTGGCCCTCAATGTTGCCCGTCGCAAGCTGTACGTTGCGCGGAGGGATACGGACTCAGTTCTGGTAGTCGACGCCGACTCCTACGGCGAGGTCGGCCGGATTGCCCTGCCGGGTCGCCCCATGGCCTTGATGTACAACTATACCAACGACCGTATCTACGCCGTTGGTACGAGTCTTGTGGTCATTGACTGCGCCAGCGACACGATTGTCCATGTTGTCGGTCTCTTGCAGGTGCCGGATTCGGTCGCCGTTCTCGCCCTGGATACCGTGCACAACAAGCTCTACGTTGGCACGGAGGGAGCCACCTACGTCCTGGACTGCGGTTCGGACAGCATCACTGGCATGTTGCCGGGTCTGCGCGGTCCGGGTGCGATGGCAATCAACTCGGTCGTCGGCAAGCTCTACTATACTGCCACCGACACGCTGTTTGTGGTCGCAACCGCGACCGATAGCATCTGTGCGCGTCTCTACAACGGGTCGCTGCGTCCGCTGCTCGCGTGCGACCCGGTCCACGGCAGAACGTACTTCCAGGATGGTCCCTGGTTCACGGCCATGGACTGCGCGACCGACAGCATCATCTACGTCCATTGGATGTATCCCCCGGCGACTGGGCTGGAATGTGACCCCGTCTCAGACAGAATGTACTATCGGGAGGGCGGGGCAATGTACATGTACGACGGGGCGACGCTCGAGCGCGACACCATGGTCATGGTTACCGGATACTGGAATTGCCAGTTACAGAGGCTGCCCAGGCTTGGCCACATGGTTGTCCTCGTCGATACCGGGACAACGCACATCTTTGACTGCCACTCCGACAGCCTGATCGGCACGGTGACAACAATGGGCCGGCCCTACTACGTCTGCGTAGGCGCAAACGGTACGAAGCTCTACATGACCGGTGGGTATGACATCTCGGTTGCTGATTGCTCGCTAAACATCGTCACGGCGCACATCCAGAGCCAGGCCTGCCCTTTCATACCAACCTACAGCGCGACGTACAACCGCCTCTATGTGACTTGTTCGGATACACTCGTTTCGGTCTACGACTGCACTTCCGACACGCTGCTCAAGCGCATCCCTGTGACTGAGTCCAAGAACAGGGCTCTGTATCACCCTGAGCTTCACAAGCTGTACCTCTCCGAATCCCGGGCGTGGGAGCCGGAGACGATCAACGTCATTCAGTGCGGCCCTGACACTGTCTGCGGGCTTATCCCGCTTCCGAGTGACTGGCAGCTGCAGGTCTTCATTGTGCCGGAGCTGGACCGTTTGTGGTGCATCGGGGCTGAGCGCCTCGTCATCATAGATTGCCTCAACGATAGCATCATCGTGGATACCTTGTGGGATTGGGGCCTCCTAACACCTGCCTGCGTGAACGTCGAGAATAGGAGGATCTACCTAGATCGGAACGCCAATGATCTCTGGATCGTGGACATGGTCAGCCTCTCG
>CAZSUX010000314.1:0-3321 GCA_964610135.1 uncultured bacterium
AAAGCCCGCGGCTCGGGCGATGCCCTCGCCGGGGCGATTGCAGATTCTCGATTGCAGATTGCCGATTGCAGACCCTGGCAAAGCGGACGAGAACAGCCGCCGGGCGAGGAGATAGACGAGGCCGCAGCCGGCGCTGCCCACGAGCGACTGGATGATTTTGACAACCATCTGGTTCGCGCCCGTGAGCTTGTACAACAGGCCGAGGAAGTAGGGATACAGCGGCGCGCGGAAGAAGGCGTCGGCGATGAATTCCCTCCCGGCGGCGATGGCCAACGCCCACTCGTGGTGATAAAGCGCGTCCATCCAGGGCAAGAGGAAAAGCGGGTCATTGTGCTGCAACTGAAGCAGGTGCAGGAACCGCAGCAGGAACGCGACTGCGGAGATGGTAAGGAACCAGGCGAGCGGCGAGCGGCGAGCCGGAATCCGGGGACTGTCCCCAGGGATTCCGGCGCGTGAGGCCGGCGACTTGCGGTTCGCGCGCATTACACGAGTATCTTCAAAAGGAGAGGCAGGTCAAGTTGCAGGGCTGAACGAACAGGTCAGGAAGGTATCGCGGTCAGGGGCCGCGTCACCGCACGACCACGACCGGAACCGCACCCGCACCGGCCGTCGAAACGTAGTACACTCCCGGCTGCAGGTCGCGCAAATCCAACTCCGCCTGTGTCCTGCCTGCCGGCACGGCCCGACGCGCTACCAGTCTGCCGCAGACATCGTGAACCCTGAGGTCGCGTGTACCGGTCGCGGGCGGCAGCCCGACCTGCAGCACGCCCCGGCAGGGCCGCGGCGCCACCCGGAGGGGCGCGGACGGACGAGTCACGCGGCGCTCGCCGACAGCGACCGTCAGGTCCATGTCGGCCAGTTCATGCAGGTATAGCAGAACGCGGATGTAGTTCTGCACCTCCTGTATCTCAGGAATCCAGACCGGCGGGTCCGATACGGTATAGATCTGGTTCGACGGGTTCATCAGCGAGTCGTTGACCCGGGTCCACGCGCTGATGCCCGCCCCGCCGTACGCGAAGGCGGTAGCGCTGTCAATCAGTTGGATGCAGTGCCGGTTGGCCAGATTCCTCATGTTGCTGTCCACCCGCGTCTGGACCCGCAGGTACGCGCCCGGCACCTGCTTCATGAACCGGGCCGCCTCGCGCTCCTGCCAGAACGAGTCGTCTTCGGTCGGCATCGGCACGTGGCCACCTGAGTCCTCGGCGGTCCGATACCGGTCCGCCGACCCCTCGATATCGAGCAGGAACTTGACGCGCGGCTCGGCATACCGCGCGATCATACCCGACCCCATCGTGATGCCGTAGAACCGGGTGTAGACGCCCAGCCGACTGGTATCCACGTACTCCCGGCCCGCGAGCAGCGACAGGCAGGCGTGCATCCCGTCCTGGTGCACGTAACCGTCATAGTTCTCCGGGTACGCGCTGCTTTGGCCGCGGCCGTCCGGGTCGAAGTGCAGGAACGCAAAGCCGTCCGAAGCGATGTCGTTTGGCGTGGTGGTCGAGTCGAGCTGGCTGCCGTACCCGTTCCCGCCCGGCACGAATATCACCCCGGGCACGCGGCTTTCAGGACCGGCGTAAGCCGGCCGGTGGATGTGCACGTACAGGCTGCAGCCGGAAGACGGGTTCACGACCTGCAGGGTCTCGACCACCACCGGGACCGTGTTCGGGTACTGCCAGACTGTGCTGCCCGCCGGCGTCAGTTCGACTACGCCCGTGGTAGTCGAGACCACCGTGTTGCCGTTGTCGAGCCGCTGCGCCGTGTACGGCGTCGGCAGGCCGGTCGCGGTCCAGACGATCGTATTCAACGTGTCCACCTCGATGACCCGGTTGTGGTAGCTGTCGGCGATCAGCGTGTTGCCGTTCGGGAGGCGCTGGGCGCATCGGGCCCAGGACAGGCCGGTGGCATATTGCCAGACGACCGTGCCCGAGGTGTCGACCTCGAGCACCCGGTCGTTGTGCCCGTCGCAGACGAGCGTGTTGCCGTTCGCCAGCCGGGTGCCGTTGTGCGGCGCATGGAGATTGTCGTAGCTCCAGACAATATCGCGCTGGTGGTTGACTTCGATGACCCGGTCGTTGTTCCGGTCGGTGATGAGCGTGTTGCCGTTCGCCAGTCGATAGGCGTCGTTCGGGTAGTCAAGGCCCGACGTCATCGTCCATACCGTGTCGCCGGCACGGTCTACCTCGATGACCCGGTTGCCGGAGCTCGAAGACAGCAACGTGTTGCCGTTCGCCAGCCGGCGCGTGGTGTGAAGGAACGGCACGTCGCACTTGATGTACGCCCAGACCAGGCGGCCCAGGCTGTCGACCTCAAGCGCGTGCGCGTCATTGAGCGTGAAGATCCTGCCGTCGGAAATCAGTGTGTTGCCGTTCGCGAGGCGCTCGACACCAAGCGGTACGACGGGCACCGTGGCCGACAAGAACGACAGGCCGCCTGCGACGGCGACGGCAAGGACGGAAAGGCACGTCCGGCGATGATTCAAGAACATATCCTCTATTATTATACCAAGCATCGGGAATGAAGCTGCATATATCGTAGTGCCCGGATGCTACGGCGTCAAGCGCTTCGGGCCTGGGGATTGAGGCATTTCCCCCTTCGAACGGCCAACCTGCGGGCACGGTCAACGGCGGACGCCCGGACGGGGACGCCGGCGCTACTTCAGTTGTTCGAGGGCCTGCCTCGCCCGGGTGAAGGATGGATCGAGTTTGAGGGCTTCCTGCCAGCGGGCGCGGGCCTCGGCGATTTTGCCTTCGTTGTACTCGCAGGCCCCGAGGTTGAAGACCGCGGGCGCGAACGTCGGCCGGATCTTGAGCGCGCCTTCGTAATAGTAACGGGCCCTGGCGTAGTTCTTGCGCAACAGGGCGATGTTGCCGAGATCGTTCCAGGCCTGGAACGAGTGCGGGTCGCGGTCGAGTACGATTTCGAAGTAGGCAGCGGCCGAGTCGAGCCGGCCCGCACTGGCCAGCACGTTGGCCAGCAGGCCGTAGGCGTCGGCGTCGGACGGGCACCGCCGCACCGCTGCCCGGGCCGCACGCTCGGCAGCGACCAGGTCGCCCCGGGCTGAGAGCAGCGTCGCCTCGAGTGAGAGCACCTGGGTCGCCGAGTCGATCCCCAGCGCCTGCCGCACCTCGACCAGCGCTTCGGCATCCCGGCCCTGCCCGTGCAGCCCAAGCGCAGCGTCGTAGTGGTGCCGGTCGCCTCTGACTTGCCCGCCTGCCCCGGCGAGATTGGCATTGAATAACAGGAACGCGGCGACGGCAATGATGAGGGCGACTCCGCGCTCGCGCCTGGCCATAGGCCCGATAAGCCCTATGAGACCTATGG
>CAZSUX010000315.1:0-3318 GCA_964610135.1 uncultured bacterium
GCACAGGAGAAGGTCGGCCAGGCGAAGAAAGTCCTTGGCAAATAGAACCAAGCCGCTCTGCATTGCGCCCCGGGACTCGGAGCGAGACGCCGCGGTGCCAAACAGTGCCCGGCCGATGCAACCGACGAAACGCGGACCAGGATGCGAAGTGAGACGAACGGGCACGGTGCCCAGGGCCAGCCCGAACGGTGCACTCCAGGATGCGTTGGAACGCACGGAACGCCGGGCGGTTGAGAAGGTGCTCGCGCAGACCAATGGCAACGTTGCTCAGGCGGCCGCCAGGTTGGGCATTTTGCGCACCAGCCTCTACCGCATCATGAAGCGCTGCGGAATAGCTGCTCCGTCTCGTGCCGGGAACTAGGCTCATGGCAGAAGACGCTGGAGCCCGCATCCGGACGGAAGCCCTGTGTCTCTTTGAGGATGCACGTCCCCGCCCGCAGTCGAGCACTCGGAACCCCTCGTTTCCCCGGTTCTGCATGTCTCTTTAGGGATACAACCTTGACCCTGTCGCTTGCGCCCGCCGGCACGCGAACCGCAGGCTTAGAGGCACGCCGGCCGCGCAACACAAAGACCCAGGCGGGCGCTACCTTGGCATACAACATGCACTTACCTGGTATGGAGGGGAACAAACATCGCGGGGCGACAGCGCGCAGTACCTGCAACAGGGTACTACGTTACGCAACCAGACTCGCTGTCGCGTTCGCGGATGATGGTCGCCAGATCATCCAAGGTCTACACGGGGTCGGCAGCAGTTCGGTCTTGCGCAAACGCATCCCGGCCGGCGGCATGCCGACCCCTCGAACATTGTCGGCGTAAGGGTGAAAAGAGAGGATTGAAGATGAACCGTAAAGTACTGACCGCGCTTGCCATCGCAAGCATATGCATCGGTGTTGCCGTAGCTCAGCCGCAAGGCCTCGGCCTGGGTCTTATGGGTGGCAACCCTTCCGGGCTCAGCCTCAAGGTGTGGACCGGCCCCCACGTCGCGCTCGACGCCGGACTGGGCTACTCCCTATGGTATGGGCGGGCACTCAGCTTCCACGGAGACGTGCTCTGGCACACCAACAGCCTGCTGCAGTCGTCACAGGATGGCTATCTGCCACTCTACATCGGCCTCGGCGCCCGCGTCGTGATGGCGGACAAACACGACTACCCGGACAACAGAATTGGAGTCCGAATTCCGTTCGGGTTCGAGTACGTGTTTGCCAGCGTTCCTATCGGCCTGTTCCTGGAAGTAGTCCCCACATTCGATCTGGCTGGGGCACCGGAGAACAGGTTCTTCGGCCAGCAGGGATCAATCGGCTTCCGCTACTACTTCGGCGGGTCCTCACAGTACTAGATGAGCGCGGTGCACCTGTGCATGCGTATTTCGCTGCGGGCAAGCCCGGCGACGACGGGATTTACCCGCGGATAGCAGGGCTTGAAATGATGGAAGGCAGGTAAGGTATGTTCTGGACAATCGCAATAATCCTTCTCGTTCTGTGGGCGCTGGGTTTCTTCGCGTTCCACATCGGCACGCCGCTGATTCACGCGCTGATTGTGATCGCCATCATCGTAGTCATCTGGCGGCTGGTGACCGGCAGAAGAGTCGGCTGAGCCGGATACAGGAAATGGACTTGAAACCAAAGAAGAGAGGTTAGAGTATGTTCTGGGCAATAGCCATCGTCCTGCTGATTCTGTGGCTGGCGGGCCTGCTTACCCACATCGGCGGCGCGCTGGTTCACATCCTGCTTATCATCGCCCTGGTGCTGATTATCTATCGGCTGGTGAAGGGCAAGAGGATTCCGTGAGCGTGAAGAAGGCGAGGGCCGGGGATCGGATAGCGCGGACTCAGCAGGCAAGGAAAGCGGGTAATCACGTAGCAAGGAGCAAGTCATGACTCAAACAGCAGCCAGCACCGAGAAACTGAACGAAGCGCTGGCCCATCTGAATGAAGCCGCCAAAGAGAGGCGCGAGGAATTGAACAAACTGCTAGCGGAGAAGTACACCGACTTGAAGTCGGCGCTCGGCGGCGCCGCCGGTGCATCCGCGGGCTGGGTCAAGGAACAAGGCAAGGAGGTCGGTGATACGGCCAAGCTCGCCGCCTCAACCGTTGACCACTCGGTGCGCAAGCACCCCTGGTACTACGTCGGCGGCGCGGCGGTGGGCGCGCTCATCCTCGGGTTCCTGCTCGGACGGCATCGGTAGACAACCTGGGGCATGAAATCCATCCTGGGAATCATATCAGCGCTGTTCCGCCGCTGGTTAGGCCGCGTGCAGGACATCCTGCAGATCGAAGCGGCCGCAGTCTATGTCGCCGGGGTCAGAAAGGCACGTCAGGCATTCATCGCCCTGCTCGGCCTGGCTCTTTTCCTGCTGCTGGCGCTGAGCGGGTTCGTGCTCATCCACGTCGCGCTCTTCGCGTGGCTGCCCTGGAGCCTGCCGGTCAAGGCACTGATACTGCTGGTTCTCGGTGTGGTCTATCTCGGCGGCGGGCTTGCGGTCGTTCTCAGGCTCAGCTCCGACCGGACCTGGATGAAGTTCGCCAAAGTGGACCGCATCCTCGCCAGCCTTCCGCCCCGGAGGTAGCTGATTTCCATTTCCCTGCATCGCACCGACCGCCGGCGGAGTCTAAGCGAGTGCAAGATTGTAGCATACCAGTGTCCGCGGACGCCGGGAAGTGGTTGCGGGATCTCCCCGAGAATCTTGACAAACCCATCCGGAGACAATATACTATCGAAGCTAGGTTCCTAGTGCGAACGATTGTTTTCACCAGTCTGCGACGACCAGGGGAAACCACGAAAGCGGACTGCGTGCATCAGGCCTCTGGCATTCGCGGAAGCCACCAGCGGTCGGCACGGGAAACGGACCACAGTATATGAAATCGGTGAAGTACACAAAGAGGCTCGCAGGAGCCACAGGAGGAAAGGTGAAAGTAAGAGTGTCAGTACTGGCACTGCTGATGGCAGTGCTGCCCGCGCTGGTGTTCGCATATCCGGGCATCGGCGGCGGGAAAGGGTTGCTACGCGTCCAGAACGCGCTCGTGGAAGACGAGGCCGGCTTGACGATTTCGCTCCACGCGCTGGCTCGGAACCCGCTGTTCGACACGCCAGAGGATGCCAATTCGAGCGGCTGGGTGGCCGACCTCATCGCCCCCGAGTTGAGCTATGCCCCGGTCGTGACGAAGTATGCCGGGCTCGAGCTTTTCGGCTCGTGGGGCGGTGTGTTCCAGACACCCAAGTCGGCCATTGCGGACGGCTTCATCTGGGGCTTCCACGACTTGAAGGCGGGCGGCAAACTGTCGATACCGATCATCCCGGTCCTCAAGCTCGGCGGCACCGC
>CAZSUX010000316.1:0-3314 GCA_964610135.1 uncultured bacterium
AGCTTCTGCTTGGTTGCGGTCATCTGACTGTCCTTTCTTGTCCGCTCGTGCGGCGCCTTATGCGCAACGGAGTCGGACAAGCACAAACTTGGCCGCTATTGGCCTCCTCTGGGAGTCTGGGTTGTCGGTGTCTTTGTTCGCAGGCATGTTGCGCCTGCCTGGATGCTGCTACAGATGCGTGTCAATCACGCGGTATTGGCTCGGAATCTCCTTGATTGCTGGTGGAATTATAGAGCCCGGCCGTTTCTTGTCAATAGCGGCCTGGCGGGCGACGGACGGGGCTGGAACAACGCGGCCCGGGCAATGACGCCCGGGCCGTGGAGGTTGTTGCTGTCCTATTCGGTAGTGACCGTGACCTTTTCCATCACGACCGGCGTGGTCGGCTTGTCCATCGCACCGGTCTTGACCGTCTCGAGCTTTTGCAGGACATCCATGCCTTCGACCAGTTGGCCGATGACAGTGTACTGACCGTCAAGCTGCGGCGTGGGCTTGAAGCAGATGTAGAACTGGCTGCCGGACGAGCGCCGCTCCGGGTTGACCTGGTCGCCCGTGCGCGCCATCGCCATCGAGCCCTTTTCGTGACGACGCTTGATTTCAGCCGGTACGGTGTAGCCCGGGCCGCCGGTGCCGTTGCCGGATGGGTCGCCGCCCTGAATCATGAAACCGGGAATCAGGCGGTGGAAGATCAGGCCGTTGTAGAAACCCTTAATACCGAGGTTGGCTACGTTGGCGACGTTCTTGGGCGCGTCCTTGGTGTAGAACTTGATCTTCATCGTCCCGTAGTCCTTGACCTTGATGCTGAAGTACAAGTTCTCGGGGAGCTTGGTGGCGTCGAGCGTGTCTTTCAAGATGCCCTTCTCCGCCGGGGGCGGGGTTACGACATTGCCGGTCATTGTGTCTACCGGCGCGGCCGGCTGAGCGGTGTCAGCAGCCATGGCCGGCGGTTCTGTCGGTGGCTTGGCTGCCGGTTGCGCGGGCTTAGGCGCGCCACAACCGACGACCAGCAACGCGGCGGTGAGTGTCAGGAACCACTTCATATGAACGGACCTCCTTTAGTAAATGACGAGTGACGAATGCCGATTGACGATTGCCGGAAAGGACGGCCTTCGGGAATCGACTTCCTCCTGCCTATTCTCTTACTATGGCCGGGCGACGACGAACTTGTGCTCCGACGTTCCGGCGGCTGTCTCAAGGCGGGCCAGGTAGACACCGGGCGCAAGGCTGGCTACCGGGACTTGGGACACAATCCCAATTCCTCGGCGGGATTGGGTTATGTCACGCGTCTGAGCCGAGTAACATTTTACCACCCGGCCCGAAATGTCAATGATTTCCAATCTGCCGCTGGCCGGCGCGGCGGCGATGTACAGGACCCGGCTGGCGGGATTGGGAAAAGCCGCAAGCGAGGGGCGAGGGGCGAGGGACGAGGGACTCGCCAGCGAAGCGTCAGGAGCGGCGTATGCTACGGCGTCGAGGTCGAGACCGGCTTTCGGGTCTGAGGATGAGCCGGTCGAGTCGCAGACGATGCGCAGGTAGCGGGCGGAGTCGAGTCCGGCCGAGCCGATGTCGAATGAGCTGGTGCCATTGGCGTGGCCAAGGCTGGCCCAAAGGCCGGACCAGTCGCTTCCGGCGTAGAGCCAGTACCCATCCGCAACGCTGTCACTGTCAAACACGGTGATGTCGTAACCGGGTACGTTGTGAATCCAGCCTGAGAGGCGAACCGTGGGGCTTGGGACACGATCCGAAATGTCAGACATTTCGGTCATGTCCCCGCGGCCGGCGCTGAGGCAGACGTCGCCTCGCCGGCCGAGCGAGAAGCTGCTGCCATCGGGCGAACCCAGCGCGAATATCGACGTCGTCGGCATGATCTTGCTTGAGCCGGGCTCGCCGTTGTTGATCCAGGTCATCTCTTCGACGTACACTTTGCCCGACGCGTCGGGCACTAGATCAAAGTCCGCGCTCGCCGTGCCGCCCGCGGGAACGACGACGCCAGTGATAGTCTTGGCCAAGTAGCCTTGGGCATGCGCGGTTAGCGTGTACGCGCCGGCGGGCAACGGCTTGTGGAAGTCGCCCACGGTCGGGTCGGTATAGCAATCCCAGCGCAGGGGGCTGTCTACTGAGATGCGGGCAAAGAGCGGCGAGCCGGTCAAGGAATCGCGGACGACGCCCTTCACTCCCAGGCGGCAGGCGCGAATCAGGCCGAGCAGGGCCCGGCGGTTGGCGACGCAGATGGAGTCGATTTCTGCCTGCGGGGCCGGCTCCTTAGTTTCAATCGTATAGGCGAGATTGCCGAAGAGACCGAAGCTCGCGTCCTGGCAGGAACCGTCCACTTCATACCAGTCGTAGCCGTTGATGGGTTCGAGCTCGGTCGTGCGCGAGCCGTAGGTCGAATCGGCGTACTGCTGAGCCAGCGCGAGGATGAAGCCCGAGTCCGGCGGGTCGGACGGGTGGTTGTCCCAGAGGTAGTTGACGTAGGACGCGATCGAGTGGTACTCCAACTCGATGGCTATGTTGTTGTCGATGTCGTGCTGCCGGATGAGGCGCGTCTCCACCTGCGAGAACTGACTCGGGCTGTTGCCCATTCCGCTCCAGCGATAGCCGTAGTCGCGGTTCAGGTCGACGTTGTTGGCGTTGGTGCGGTGGTTGGCGACGTGGCCATCGACATTGACAATCGGGATGACCCACAGCTCGGTCGAGTCGACCATGTTGTGGACTTCCGTGCTGGTGTCGTAGCTCGCGAGAACGTATTGCAGGAACGAGAGCGCGATTTCACTCGCGATTTTCTCGTCGCCGTGGTGCGGACCGACGACGCGGAACTCGGGTTCGGCTTCCTCGACCTGCGGATTGTCGGTCACGCGCATCATCAAGATGGCCCGGTTCTGTACCGAGAATCCGAGCGTCTCAAGCCGGCAGATGAGCGGGTAGTCGCCGGCCAGATCTACCATGGTAGAACAGACCTGCGCGTAGCTGCGGTATCCGAGCAGGACCGAATCGACCCAGGCCTGGTAGTCATCCAGCGTGATTTGAGGGGAATAACCGAGCATGCTGAGTTGCCCCAGCTCTTCATCGGTCGCCACGATGGTGACCGTGCCGTCGGTGACGCCGTGAATCTCGAGTCCGCGCGGCAGGTTGTTGACCGCGGCGTGGTTGGGGAGCGGTATTACAGCCATACGCCTCGGCGTGTGGGCGATGTTGTGGGGACTGTCCCCGCATGGGGGCTGTCCCCACAGTCCCAAGAGAACGGACACAGCTACGATTATGTTCAAGGACGACTAGTCTAGCAGGATGAGTTTCCGGGTCAAACTTCCTTGCGGCGA
>CAZSUX010000317.1:0-3313 GCA_964610135.1 uncultured bacterium
GGCGTCATCATTCCGAAAGCGAACCTGCCGGAACTGATGCTCCGGCCCGACGTAGTGGCTGCGGTCAAGGAAGGCAAGTTCCACGTCTACGCGGTCGGCACGATTGACGAAGGTATCGAACTGCTGACCGGCGTTCCCGCGGGCACGCCCGATGCCAAGGGCATCTACGCGCCCGACACCGTCAATGGCAGGGTGATGAAACGCCTGGCCGAACTGGTCGAACTCCACCAGCAGTTCAGGCCGGACAAGAACAACAAGCAGAAGCCGGCAAGGAAGAAGTCGAAGCCCGAGAAGCGAGTCCCGCGCCGGCAGCGACGCTAGTCGGCGACGGGACATGACCGAAATGTCCGACATTTCGGATCGTGTCCCAAGCGTCTGAGCTTTGTTCCTAGGGATCCTGCGCTAGCGCCTCAAAGACCAGGGCCGCTGAGTTCAGACAGCAGCGGAGCCGGGTCGGCGGGGGGCCGTCGTTGAACACGTGGCCGAGGTGCGCGTCGCAGAGGGTGCAGAGTATCTCGACCCGCTCCATCCCGTAGCTCCGGTCCACGCGCTCGGTGATATTCTCCTTCGCGAATGGCTGGAAGAAACTGGGCCAGCCGGTGCCGGACTCGAACTTCGTCTCCGAAGAGAACAGAGGCAGGCCGCAGTCCACGCACTTGTAGATCCCGGCACCCTTGTTGTGCAGCAGGCCGCCGCAGAAGGCAGGCTCGGTCCCTTTGCCGCGGGTAACGCGATACTGCTCTGGGGTCAGCAGCCGCTGCCACTCTGAATCCGGCTTCACGACCTTGTCTACGGTCTCGGGCGCGGCCGGGTTTCCGTCGGGTCCAAGGAACCGCACAACTACCTTTCCGGCAGAGGAATCACTCACGGCCACATTCTCGCGCAAAGGGGACTTCTCTTCAACTTGTGCATTGCCGCCGCAGGCCAACATCGCCGCCATCAACAGGACAGCGCAGATAGCTCTCATCTCCCGGCTGATCTCCTTTTGTCTCCAGCCTGCCGTCTCGTCCTTGCAGGATTGTCCCGGATGCGGATTGCGCTACTCCGGCCGCGGCTGGAACTGCACCGTCCACTCACCCTTGGCCGCGCCGTCGGTGAATGGTATCGATAGCTCGACTTCCTTGCCGTCGGCCACAGTCATGAGTGGCACCGAGAACTGAAACCCGCTCTGGTCGACTGCGCCGAGCGCGAAGCCCTCGTACTCCCAGCGCAACTCCGACCCGGAAGGCGAGAAGTTCTCCAAATAGCGGAACCAGAGGGTCGGCGCCGGCGGCAGTATCGGCACTTCTCCGATCTCCGCGGCCGAGTCGACTTCCTCCTCGTGTGCCATGGCGTACGTCAGGAGCTGCAGGATCGGTTCGAACGGCTTGGGCCCGGCGGTTATCTTCGGCGCAATCGCCTCGTGCGGGTCCTCCCACGCGGGTGCGATCTCGAAGTCGGTGATTTCGCCTTTGCCGGTGATCTGGTGCATCGGCACGACCGCGTTCGCGCCCGGGATGTCGAGCTTCGTCTCGAACCACGCGTCGAATTCCGGCGACGGCGACGGCCCGAACTTCACGTCATCGAACCGACCCACCGACGTGTAGCGGTTGAACCCTCCCTGCTCGCCTTCCGGGCTCGTCTGGCGGGTGTAGCTCAGCCCGATCGTGACGTCGTACCGGGCAGAACCCAGGAAGACGGTCTTCTTCGTCTGCGCCGCGGCCGTGGCCAGCAGCATGGAAACCGCGACCAGCGCAATGGCTCTAGGCATCCTACCTCCTTGGTTTCGGGCATCCGGCCGCCGCAGTCCCATTGGGGACGTTGGGGCTGTTGAAGAAGCCGCCTCTTATCATTCTGAGCGCAGCGAAGAATCTTCGCGATGATGATGCTACGGAAGTCAGAAGACCCTCCACTTCGTTCAGGGTGACATAAGTGGAGTTTCTCAACAGCCCCACGTTACCAATTTATGGCGTCTGTCAACGGTACAGCCGGTTCGGTCATCAGCCGAATTCTAGGTCCGTCGGCGAGGTTGTCAAACGGGCGGGTGAAACCTAGGAAACGCACCTCGCGGCGATACTCCCTCAGTCCTCGAACAGCCCTTTGATGTAGGATTCCACCTCGTCCTTGACCGCGACCTTCCTCTCGCCGCTGAAACCGAAACTCCGCCGGCCGACGACCGTCGAGACCACGTAGCGCCCCTTCACGCTGAACACGATCGTGTCAGTGAACAGCGCTGGTATCGACTTCAGCAGTTCCGGGTAGTCAATTGCCAGCGGGAAATCAGCGAGCGTCGTATCGCGGGCGTCAAGGACCAGCGCCTCGGATCGCCGACCCTTGCCGCACACCCGTTCGCCGACGGAAACCTCATAGTCTGCCGACAGGACGCGGAGTGGAAACGGGTTCGGATTGACGATTTCAAGCCCGACCAGCGTTCCTTCTGCCGACCGCGCGTTGACGGACCGCAACCGCACCTCAGGCGTCCGGATCGCGGGCCCGCAGGCGGCAAGCAGCAGCGCGACGGTGGCTGCCCTGACGAAGAACCGTCGCACGGAAACCGGTCGCGCCACGCCCCACCTCCTTGACGAGTCGTCTGTCGGCGTTACTGGGAATCTTCTGGTCATCAGTAGCCGCGCTCGGATAGCCAGCGTTCCACGCCGGCCTGCTTCATCTCTTTGAGCCGCGCAACCGCGGCACGGTGGTGTTCGTGAGACTCCGCGAACTCCCGGACCAGGACGCAGGAATCCAGGTCGGCACACTGGGCGCAGAACTCGAGCTTCTTCCTGTCGATGCAGCACTCGACCAGCCTGCAATCCCATGACCAATGCCTACCGTCTTTGCGCTCGGAGCGGCAGCAACCGCAGCGGACCTTGTCCAGGTCCGCGTTCTGGGACTTCCAGTAGTCGAGCTCTTCCTTCGTGCGCAGGTGGATGCTGCACCTGCCGCAGTCGAGCCCGCAGACGCTGAGGTACCAGCGACGCGGCTTGTCGGTCACGACTGGATTCTAGGACTCGCTGACCGGAGTGTCAAATGGGCAGCCCCTCTGTTCTGTGTGAATCACCGAACCGCCCGCAGTCCGCCTCTGGCCTTCAGCGGCCGGCGGCTTGCAGGACGAGGGGACACGCTGTACAATCTCGCCAAGGTGGATACGTTGTGAGCCCAATACCTCACCGCTGCCTGTGCGCAGCCCTGCTTCTGTGCTGTCTGACCGTCGCGACAAGTCACGCGCAGTACGTCGAGGACTCGATTGACGTCGGAGCGGGTTGGGTCGGAAGCTTGGCATACAACTCGCGCGAGGATGTCATGTATGGGGCTAGTGAGTCCGGTTGGTTCTTCG
>CAZSUX010000318.1:0-3261 GCA_964610135.1 uncultured bacterium
GCAAATGGCGAAAAGCCCGAATCGGACTTTGGCCTTTCCACTTTCCCCTTTGCTTTGTCCTTTGTACTTCGTCCTTTGTGCTTGGAACCAGTCCTGTCGTCATTTGCACACAGTCTTTAGTTCTTTAGCTAATCTCTTTCCCTCAAACGGTCTCCCGTCGTACTTCAGCACCTGCTCGTCGGCCTTGATTCCGGTCTCGCGCCTGAGTAACGCGGCCAGCTGACCGGAGGAGTTGCCCTCGACCGTGATGACTCTGCGCGCCGGTGAGAGCAACGCGGCCACCCGCTCGCGCGGGAACGGAACCAGGTCGCACAGATGCACCATCGCGATGCTCATCCGCTCCGAACGCAGGATGTCGACCGCCTCGCGCGCCGCGCCATAGGTCGAGCCGAAGCAGACGACAACGCAGTCGGCGGTCTCCTCCGGGTAGCAGGTCGGCGCGTCCACCGCCTTGGCCATCGCCGCCAGCTTGCCCATGCGCTTCTCGTGCATCTTCATGCGCATAGCCGCGTCTTCGGTCTGGAATCCCTCCTCGTCGTGCTCGGAGCCGAGCGAACGGACCAGTTGCCCTCGGAATCCCGGCCGCAGCCGCGGCGACACGCCGCTCCTTGTGAAGGCGTAGCGCTTGTAGCTGTTCACGGGATGTCCCTGCCACTCCAGCTCGTCGAAGTCGTCGCTCGCTTTGACGCGGGCGAAGTTGAATCCGGGAACGGTCCAGAGCGAATCGGAAAGGAACTGATCGGAGAGCACGATTGCCGGCACCTGAAATCTGGCTGCCAGCTCGAACGCGCGGTTCGTGGCGTAGAACGCCTCCTCCGCGGTGCCGGGCGCGAACACGAAGCGCGGGAACTCGTCCTGCGACGCGCTGGTGACGAACAACAGCTCGCCCTGTTCGGTCCGGGTCGGAAAACCGGTGGCGGGTCCTGCCCGCATCGCAATCACGATGACGACGGGCAGTTCGGCCATCGCGGCCATACCCAGGCCCTCGACCATCAAAGAGAACCCGCCGCCGGAAGTCGCGGTCATGGCCCGGGCTCCAGCGTAGGCGGCGCCCAGCACCATGTTGATTGCCGCAATCTCGTCTTCTGCCTGCTCCATCACCAGCCCGGCCTCGGCCTGCTTCGCGGCAAGATACTCCATGATTGGCGTTGAAGGCGACATCGGGTAGCCGGCATGGAAGCGCACGCCTGAGGCCAAAGCCCCGAGCGCAATCGCATGGTTGCCGGAGACGAGCAGCCGCTTCGGCTGCTTGGCCAGCTTCGGTAGCGTACAAGGGCAGGTCCCGGCGCTCTTCCTGCGCACGAAGTCGGCCCCGGCCCGCAGGCAATCCAGGTTCTGCCGCACGACGTCCTCACCCTTGGCGGCGAACCGCTCCTTCAGTAGGCTCCTCAGCCCGGTCGCCGGGTGCCCGGTCAGAGCCAGCAGCGCGCCCAGCCCGACCACGTTCGCCATCCTCTTCGACCCGCCGTGCTTCTCGGCAATCTCCGCCATTGGCACTCGGAAGGTCGTGGGCTCGTGGTTCCGTTCATCGTTCATCGTTCGGCGTTCGGCGTTCGCACCTCGCACTTCCGCTACGCGTCCCTCGTCCGCAGTTCGGCGTTCGGCGTTCGCAGTTCGCACTTCCGCGACGATGATCCCGCCCTCGACCATGTCCTGCCGGTGCTCCTTCACCGACAGCTCGTCCATTGCCAGCAGCGCGTTGAACTTCGCTGGCGCAGAATAGACCTGCCGGTCCGAAACCCGGACCGCGGTGAAGTTATGCCCGCCGCGGATGCGGGACATCACATTGGGGTAGGAAAACGTATGGTAGCCGCTGCGCACCAGGGCGCGGGCGAGCAGTTCGGACGCGGTATCGATGCCCTGCCCGGCCTGTCCCGCCACAGTCAGCGCGATATCGGTCACGGGACTATGTTAGGACAGCGCGGCGGCCAACGCAAGCAAACACGCGGGCTGACCCCCTCTCGGAAAACGGGGACTGTCACTTCGCAGGGGCGTGTACGACTTCCATGGGCTCTCCCCGCTTCGACGAGTGGACGTGTCTCCCTCTGGAAGACGCGCTAGCGCTGAATCACGACCTTGCGGATAGTGACGGCCGACGGCTCTCCGCCTGCCGCCGCCCGCTCGCCGTGCGCGGTCAGTGGGGCGCGCAGGTGGCGACGTCCTGCGGATTGAGCACGATACTCGCGACCGCGGCCTCGACCCGGCGGCGCGCCTCGGGCGAACGGTTGCCCGGCCGCAGGTAGCCGAGCTCGGCCGGCTCAAGCTCAATCGAGAACCGAACCCGCGAGTGGAGCACCAGCGACTTGGTCGTACCGTAATACTGCACCGGCGCCACGAAGACGCTGGCGATGTTGTAGCCGAACATGGAGCCCTGGTGACCCGCGGTCACGACTGCCGGCGGGTAGACGGAACCGTAGCACTTCGGATCTGATGGTACGAAGTCAAAGGGGCCCGTTTCGGATAGCGCACGTGGAGGTTGAACCGGGTATACGTCGAACGTCCCCGGTACGGTCCCGGTTTCTACGGCTTCAAGCCGGACGCCTACGACCTTCATGTCTTGGGGCACCACGAGCTGCGCAACCGCAATCGGCACTGCCGGCGCCCCGATCTCCCACGCGCTCACGCACCGGCCGAGAGAAACAGTCGTCATTCCGTCCATGGGATTGAGCGCTAGTTGGCCGCGGTCGAAGACCATCTCACCGCTGACTGTGGCGGCCGCGGACATTGCGACCACCGCGAGGATTGCTGCGAATGTCCTGAACATGTTCTAGTCCTTTCCAGTCTTGATAATCTTCCGGGCACGGCCGCTGTTCGGTCCCGGCACGACGTAGTAGACCCCGGGCGGAAGGAGGCGCACATCATTCGCGCCCGGCGCCAGGTCCAGCACCTTGCGGCCGCAGATGTCGAGCAGCGCAGCGCGGGACATGACCGAATTGCGCTCGGGTAATTCGGATCGTGTCCCAAGCGAGGACAGGAATAGCACTCCTCGAACGACGGTCGGTCCGCCGTTCGGCACTCGCACTTCGGCCTTCGGCGTTTCAGTAACCCCTGCCCCGGACGGTATCCAGACCGGCATCGCGGCCTCACCGAGCAGGTTCCACTCGAAGAGGCACCAGCGGTAGGTGGAGCTGGTTTCGGCCAGAGGCACGGCATCTGCCCAGGCGTGGACGATGGCTTCAAGGCTGCCCTGGAGCGGGTCGGAGAAGAGGCCGCGGACAAAGCCCTCGACCATCACGAATGACCCGCCGCGCTGGGGATTCT
>CAZSUX010000319.1:0-3208 GCA_964610135.1 uncultured bacterium
CACCGTTGCCGGAGACGAAACAGGACACTGACGGAGACCATAAACGCCCGGCAATGAATACCGGGCGTTTATGTCAATACAGCGTGGTTCGATGAACGAATCGAGGTAGTTTACCCGCGACCGACGACGACTTCCGCGACGGTCTGAATCGCCTGCTCAATCTCCGCACGCGAAACGTCAAGATGAGTTACGGCACGAATACGATGCTTGCCGGTGGCGCCCATCCGCACGCCCTTTTCCTTCATCGCCGCCGTGATCTCAGATGCGGTCTGGCCGGTGTCGGCATCCCGCCGCCGGGGATTCAATGCGTATCTTCTCGCCCACCGCCTGAGAATCGCCGTCTCCGCTGGCGACCACGACTTGCGGTGCGAGTTCCAGCCCAATTCGTGCGCCCTGGATACTATCCGATTCCTCACCGTCCTGAGCGTCCGATGGGCCGCAGCCCACGGTATCCGGCCCTTCCGTCTTGCGCCGCCAGTGCGGCGTCGCGCAAAGACCTGCCAACACTTCCCGGCGGCCTGTATGGCGTTGTGCCGGCCTGCTGCAACTGCGCGGGCGTATCGTTCAGCAATCCTGTCTTCCTCCGGCATCCAGCGCGAACCGGGCCTGGACCTTCCCAACTCATTGGCGAGGATGGCGATTCTCTTCCAGATGGCAGAGTGATTCCTTTCGGCCTTTGCCCAACGCGCGAGTGGCTTTGTCCGGTGCAGCCGCAGTATCTCCGGACGAGCCTTGATCGCTGCCGCCTTGATTCCACTATACCTGCCGGCCAGGACATCACGCGCGTATCGAGTGAGTACTTCGTCCTCCTCGGGTGAGAACGCCACGTTCACGTATGGTCGCCCCAGCTCGTGGCTCCTCACGCGAATTCGCTCCTCCACCGCGGCGTAGGTCCGACGCTGCCGCAGCCACGGCCAGTCCGGGTGCTTCCGGCGCAACCCGGCTACGTACTTCAGATAGTCACGGGCTGCTTCTGTCCCGGCATATCCTCGGCTGTGCGTGACCCTCGAGGCGTAGCGGTCGAGTATCCTGCTCTCTTCCGCAGTCCAAAGTGGCCTCTCCAGCGGTAGTCGCAGCGCGGCCTTCCGCCGGTCCATCGCCCGGCGAATGGCGTAGAGCGTCCGGCGGGGCTTAAGCCAGGCCGCGCCCGGATACCTGCGCCTCAAACGCTCGATGTCAAACGAAAGGGCGCGGGCAGCCTCAGTTCGGCTATGGAACTCCCCTCGCGCCAGAGCGAGTACATAGGAGTCAAGGACCCGCCTTTCCTCCTGCGACCACCGAGACGCCCTAGCCACGCCTATGTCCGCTCAGGCCCGTTAGCTGTTGGCCGTAGGCTGTCAGCCATCGGCTCAGCCGTGTCATCGATCATTTGCTCCCCCGGATTCATCTCCTTGCACTCGGGGAGGCACGGTCAGCGCTCCTCTCTGCGGCCGGCCGCGAAGGAGGCACGACAGCTTTTGCCAGCAGGCACCCGGGGTCCGAGAGCACCCGTGACGCTCAAGCTCCTCGTGAAGCGACCGGGCAGCATCGGTCAACGTCCAATTGACGAGCTTCTTGCCGAACCGCCGGTGCCGTCGCAGCCACTTGCGGGCCGCGGCTTCCTCTGTCTGACTCCAGGGGCGCATTGGCGGTCCTCGGCGGCCGAAATGCCGAGCGCGATTCAGCACTCTGGCATGGATTGCCGAGTACGTCCTGCCAGCCAGCGCTTCGACGTGGCCGGCACACTCGCGGCGCAGCCTGGCGTAGTGTCGCTGGAGCGCCCAGAAACAGGCCCGTGCTGCTGCCGAAGAGGACGGATACCGCCCTTCTGCCGCACCCAGCGCATGTGCGTCGATGATTCTCGCTTCGGCAGGCGAGAATCCCGCGCCCGGTCGCGGAACGTGCAGGTTCAGCGCGAGCGCGTCGATTCGGTGTGCGACCGGGGTCTGGTGTCGGCCGCGAAAGACCGCCGGCCATTCGGCCATACATACCCGCGCTGCCACCGGCGCGCGTGCGTATCGTCCCTCCACCAAGGCCTTGGCATAGCTTCCGAGCACTCGGTCCTCGGTCCGCGTCCACTTCGGTCTGGAGCTTGGCTTGCCCAACTCCCGGAGCCGCCGATTGAGGTAAGTATAGACGGTGGCGAAGGTCTTGCGCCCCAGTGCCGGGTTCCGCTGCCACAACACCTCCATTGCGGAATGGCACTGCCTCGCCGACTCGTGAAGCGCGGGACGTTCCTGTTTCAGAAGCCTCCGTGCATGTCTATCCAGGAGCCGCAGTTCCCCCTTTGAAAGCCGGCTGCCCTCGACCGTCCAACCCTTCTCCTTCGCTCGAGTCGCGAGTTCAGCCAATATGGCTGTCAGCGCGCGCGGCGCGAAGTGCTGCGGGTCCGTCTTCCGGCGGCGCTCGAACTCCGCTTGGATGGCAGCCGCCGCCTTGCGCAGAGTCGGATAGGCACCGCGAACCACGGCAGGGACGTAGCGCTCGACGACCCTGATTTCCCTGATCGACAACTTGCGGCCGCGCGCCATTCGTCCGGCCTCGCGCGCCATCTCGCCCAGTTTCAGGCACACCGCACCCGGCGGGCGTTGAGTGGAGGCCCAGGGTTCGTCAGGATGGTCGCGGTGCAGTTGCGCAAGCTCCAACTCGCAATCTCTTGCCGCCTCGGTCACGAGTTTGTACCGCCCGTTCTCCAGTGCACGCAGGTAACGAGCGAAGACAGCCAACTCCGGCTTGCTCCAGTACCCTCCGACCCAGGAAAGGCCATGCTTCTTCGCGGCGGCGAAGATGTGGGTCTTGACTCCCTCGTACGGCCTCACCGGACCGGGCAACCGGGATGCTTCCGCCAGATACGCCTTCGCCGCCTCTGAGGCGCTTCGATACTGGCCCGCGGCCAGAGCGCGCAAGTACGGCTCAAGCGCCTCCTCCTCGGCCGCAGACCAGAAGTACCCTGCCTCACTCGTCATGCTCGACCTCGCCGCAAGCTGTGTAAGCCGTAAGCCATCCGCCGCTTGCCGCCGGCATCCAATCGGGTGGCTGCGGGTCCGCCTTCTGCTTACGGCTCACGGCGCACCGCTCCGATTCCAACGATGGACGATGGACGCACTGTCGGACAGGGGCCGCGGAGGCCAAGCAACGATGCGCTGTCAGACAGGGGCTGCCGGAGCCAACGACCCTCGCCGTGTCAATAATCATCTACCGTCCCCCGAATTCCCCTAGGGCTAGGCTC
>CAZSUX010000320.1:0-3167 GCA_964610135.1 uncultured bacterium
TGAATTCGCCAATCGCCACTCGTCAATCGCAAATCCCTTCGAGCCTCCGCCACCTCCCCGAAGCTCGCTAGGCGCCCGCCCCGGCACCAAGTCGAGCCAGGCCGGAAAGGACCTTGGTTGGACTATCTGAACAACAGGAAGCTACAAGATGCGTGGCCGTTGACGGCTACGTAGGTTCCTGCCGCCACCGGCCGGCCAGTGCGGTCGCGCCCGTCCCAGACTCGGCCTTCGAGCACGCGAACAAGACGGCCCTGGCAATCGAAGATGCGTATCGGCGCCGAGCGCTCGGATACAAACCGCACAGCTCCTCGAACCGGACTGGATGACGCATGTAGAGTCATCCGCCGTGTGAGTCTCGTCCGCGTCTGACCGCCGATGCCGATGTTGCCGTCGAGGTCAACACCTGTAGCGTAGACGTCGAACGTGCTGTCCTGAAACTCGGACCAGCAGACGATGAAGCGGTCGCTACCGGCAGCAACAGCAGGCTGGTGCTGAAGCGTAGGTTGGGCGCAGACCGCAAGCCCGCCGGTGTCGAGCACCGTGCCGTCCTGCAGGACGCGGCAGGCGTAGATGTCGCCGTCGACGCGCCAGTCGGTCCAAGCAACAAGATAGGTTCCGTCGAGATACGCGACCGCCAGATCGGCGACATCCGTGCGCGAATTCAGAACCGTAATCGGCATCGAATCGAGGATTGCGCCCTCGGCGCTCAGACGGCTACAGCAGAGCGCCGTGCTGTCACTGCCCCGGACTTCGCCGCACCAGGCGACGAGATAGTCGTCACCGTTGGTGCCCGAGGCCACCGACCACTGGAATAAGCTGTCCGGCGTGAACCGGATGGCGGCCGAGTCGAGTGGCTCCCCGTCGAGCCCGAGCCGGGCCGCACTCACCATGTACCCGGCGCCGCTGGCCAGCCATACCACAAGAAACCCCGTGCCATTCGATGCCGGCATTGGGGCGAGTTGTGGCAGAGACGAGTCCTGCGGGAGAAGCCGCCGGCCGTCGGGCTCGAGCGCCGTGCCCTGCGGAGTGACACGAGTGTAGTAGACTTGGTCCGGCCCAGCCCTCCGGTCGGACCACGTTGCCAGGTAGTTCTCCCCGTCGAACGCGAGCCTCGGGCCGACCTGGTCGTCGGTCGAGGCATTGATGGTATCGGTGCCGAGAAGGGTTCCGTCAGGCGCCACCCGGGCGCCGAGCACATCGCGCTGGAATCAGCAGCCGCGGTGCCACGCGATGAGGTAGTCCGACCCGCCCCAGCAGACCGCCGGGACGTACTCCTCTTCCCGCGTGCCGGCGATGAGGATGCCGGCGCTGTCCAGCACCTCAAGCGACGGCGTTATGCGGCAGGAGTAGATATTGGCCGAAGTGTCGGTAGGGATGTCGCGCGTGTCCTGCCACGTGACGAGAAAGTTCGTCCCATCAAAAGCAACCGCCGGCCTCGTTTGGTCGTAGATCGCATCGGAAATAACCCGCGCGCCAGACCCGGCAGCAACGCCGGCGAGAACCAGAACCGCGACCGTCAAACGCACGGTTCGATTCTAGGACTCGCCGTGCCGGTTGTCAAACCAGCGGTGGTATTCCCCTAGTACCGAGGTAGGAGTTCACCACAAAGGCACGAAGACACAAAGAGGGTCCGGAGGGAAATGTCGGGTGTATGCTTGGCGTTCTTGGTGTCTTGGTGGTTCAATGACGGATTCGGGGTATTCGCGCGGGCTTGACGGAAGGTGTGAACAGCCCTAAACTGGCCGCAATCAGGGCGAGGTGATGATATGATGAAGCCGAGACTTCCGGCGTCAGTGGTCCTTGCGGTTCTCTGCCTTGCGGCAGGGACCTTTGGCAGCAGGCTGTCGTTTCAGGAACACGCGGCGGCGCAAGAGTCGCTGGCGCGGGTGCCTCCGAGGATGCGGGCGAGATGGCTCAGGGAGCGCGGGATTGATGACCCGTACTACACGACCGTCAGGAGGTCGGATAGCGGCCAGGGATTACGTGAAGTGGGCCGCTGGTCATACGGGCCGTCGTATGATGTAGACGGCAGGACGACTCCGAGCGAGACGCTGGTAGCACTGGCGCGTGGCTCGGGCGTCAGTCTGCTCAGGTTCAGCAGGCAGGATTCCCTTTCAATCGAGCTTCTCTCCGACATCAACGCCGAGGGGCTGATGTGCCGCGTGAAGGTAGTCGATACGCTGCTATACGTCGGCTCGCGTAGGGGGCTGGAAGTCTACGATATTGCCGTCGAGCAGAATCCGGTCAGGCTCTCCTGGACACCGATACCACTCAACGACTTTGCCCTGCAAGACTCGTTGGTCTACACCATCAGCGGCGACGATTCGGTCCGCATCTACAACGTCTCAGACCCATCCAATCCTGTCTTCCGTGGAGCCTGCCGCGACTCAGGTGACCTTGTCTCAGTAGCCGGTAATGCCGCTTTCCTCGGCGACCGCTGGGGTTTGTACGTCATAGATGTCACCAATCCGACCAGCCCGCACCGCATCGGCTCCTGGGGCAGCGCAGTCGAGCAGGTACAGGCAAGAGGGACGCTCTGCTACGTCACCACATTCAATCCGAACGTGCCCGGCGAAATCACGTTCCACATCCTTGATGTCACGACGCCGGCCAGTCCGTATCAGATAGGCTCGCTCGACTCGGCGGGAGGCAATGACGTCTTCCTCGTCGATACACTGGCGTTCGGCGCTGGCGAGAACGACTTCAACAAGCTCACAGTCATATCGGTAGCTGACTCGACCCGACCTCGCCTCATCGGCTCAGCCGCGACACGTGGCTGGAGCATGGGCATCTGGGCGAGCGGATTGGCGCAGTCTGCCTTCGTAGGCTGCCACTGGGAAGGGCTGCAGGTTTATGATACTCGGAACACAGCACAACCAGTCCGTGACACATTCCTGCTGGGGTCTGACCAAGCTGTTGACATCCACATTGACAGCGACAGAGCCTACGTTGCGAACGAGATGGCCGGTCTGAAGATTCTCGACGTGAGCGACCCGACGAGGCCGACCACACTTGGGTCCTATGATACGACGTGGCAGCGACCTTTCTTGTCCAGTGCCACTGCGAGGGACTCGTTCGCGTACATAGGATGGGGTAACCCGCGGTTCAGGTCATTGGACGTGAGCGACCCGACTTCACCCAAGCTGGCTGCCACGTGCGCCATCACT
>CAZSUX010000321.1:0-3161 GCA_964610135.1 uncultured bacterium
ATCAACAAGGCCGACCTCGTCGACGACGAGTGGGTTGAGATGGTGAAGCTGGACGTCAGCGAGATGGTCAGGGGTACCTTCCTTGAAGGGGCGCCGATGATGGCGGTATCCGCCATCACCGGTCGGGGCGTGCCTGAGCTGCGGCAGGCGATTGTCGAGCTGGCAAAGACGGTAGAGGCCAAGCCGGATCGGGGCGTATTCCGGATGCCGGTAGACCGGAACTTCTCGATGAAGGGGTTCGGAACGGTCGTCGCCGGGACGGTCCTGTCCGGTTACGTCCACGTCGGCGATACCCTCGAATTGCTGCCGCAGAAGCGCGAGGTACGGGTCAGGGGAATCCAGAAGCACAACCAGAAGCTCGAGACGCTGGGGCTCGGCGAGCGCGCGGCGCTGAACCTGCAGGGACTCGAGCGCGCGGCGGTGGTGCGCGGCAACGTGCTTGCGACGCCCGGCTACTACACGCCGACAACGAACTTCAACGCGGCCCTGTACCTGCTCAAGTCAGTCGACAAGCCGCTGAGGAACCTCGCCAGCCTCAAGCTGCACATCGGCACCGCCGAGGTGATGTGCCGGGTGGCGTTGCTCGATACCAAGGAACTGTCGCCGGGTCAGGATGCCTTGGTGCAGGTTCGTGCCGAGGAACCGGTCGTGTGCGACTGGAATGACCACTACGTCATTCGGACGTTTGCACCCCAGCAAACCATCGGTGGCGGGGTCGTGCTCGAAGCGAACCCGTCCAAGGAGCGGAGGTTCGACGAAGATGTTGTGAAGCGGCTCAAAGCGCTCCGTACCGGCGAGGCGGGGAGCGTGCTGGAGCAGTATCTGCTCAAGCACAAGTTCGACGCCAAGACACTCGCGCAGGCGGCCAAGGACCTGGCCCTGGCCGATGCCGACGCGAAGGAGATGCTCGGTCTGCTCGTTACTACCAGCCGCGCGCGGAAGCTCGAGTTCGAGGGCAAGGAGTTCTTGGTCCACGAGAAGGTGGTCGGTGAGGCGCGCGCGGCCCTGGTCGCGACTCTTGCCCAGTTCCACAAGGACAACCCGCTTCGACTCGGGCTCAAGCGACCGGAACTTCGGTCCAAGGCCGCACGCGGCTTCTCGCCGCCGCTGTTCGGAGCGGTGCTCGCGGCCCTGCTGAGTGAGAATCAGGTTGTGCTCGAGGACGACCGAGTCAGGCTGGCGTCACACCAAATCAAGCTCGGCCCGGCCCTGCAAAAGGAGTACGACCGTCTCGACAAGCTGTTTCGGGAGATGGGTTTTTCGCCGCCGAGCTTCGAAGAGGCGCTGGCCGGGGTCGACAAGAAGGTGGCGCAGCAGGTGCGGGTCGCATTGCTCGAGTCCGGGTGCCTCGTCGATGTCGGTGATTCGGTCGTGTTGCACTGCGACGCGGTCGCCTCGGCCAAGCAGAAGGTGCGTGCCTTGTTCGCACAAAAACCGGAACTGACCGCCTCAGAGATCCGACAGGAATTGGGTACGACCCGCAAGTACATTATCCCGCTGCTCAACCACTTCGACTCGCGCGGTATCACCCAGCGCAAGGGAGAAGTCCGCATACTGAGGGCAAAACTCGAAGTCCGAAACACGAATGACGATTGAAATCCGAATTCCCGAATTCGCCATTTGCCTGCATTCGGACTTCAATCGGGTTTCGAGTTTCGAGCTTCGTCATTCTGTTAGAAAGGAACTATGGCTAAACGTGGCATACTCGCTACGGTAACCTGCCCCGGCTGAGCGTCCAAGCTCAGCAAGGCGCAGTTAGCGCAAGCACTCGAGGGGCTGAAGCCCCAGAACGACCCGCGGCTGCTGGTCGGCATCAGCACGGCCGACGATGCGGGTGTGTTCCTGTTGCAGGACGGGCTGGCGCTGGTCCAGACCGTTGACCTGCTGACGCCCATGGTCGAGGACCCGTATACGTTCGGCCGGATTGCGGCCGCTAACTCGCTGTCCGACGTCTACGCGATGGGCGGGACCCCGCTTACGGTCCTGAACATCGTCGGCTTCCCCGGCCCAATGGACAAGCGGGTGCTGGGCGAGATTCTGCGCGGCGGCCAGGACGCGGTCAGCGAGGCCGGCGCGGTGGTTGCGGGCGGGCACACGTTCAACGAAAAGGAAATCAAGTACGGACTGTCGGTCACCGGCCGGATTGACCCGAAGCGGATCGTCACCAACGCGGCGGCAAAGGTCGGCGACGTGCTTGTGCTCACCAAGTCGCTCGGCACCGGCGTGTTCGCCCAGGCGATGATGACACAGGATGAGATTGACCCTGAGCTGTACCAGGCCGCAACCCGCTCGATGATGCAGCTCAACAAATCGGCGTCGGAGATCATGCTCGCCTGCGACGTTCACTCGGCCACCGACATCACCGGATACGGGTTCCTCGGACACACGCAGGAGATGGCGCAAGGCAGCGGAGTGCGGCTGCGGTTTGACGCGTCGGCGATTCCGTTGCTGCCCAAGGTACTCAGCATGGCTCAGACACTGGTGGACGCCGGCGTGGCGATGAACGAGGACTCGTTTGGCGACAAGGTTACGTGGCGGGGTGACGTTTCTCCCGCGCTGCGGAACATCCTTTGGGAATCGCAGAGTTCGGGCGGGCTGCTTGTGTCGTTGCCCGAGAACCGGGTTGCGGATTTCCAGCGCCGGGCCAAGGACGTGGGTATCCTCGCCGCCGCCGTCGGTTCAGTAGTCGCCGGGCCCGCAGGCACAGTTGAAGTAGGGAGGTAGCGCTTGTTGTGGCACAAACTGTGGGACGTACTCAAACAGCAGTTTCTTGCTCCGGAGAAGCTCGCCCAGCACTTGATCAAGCTGGGCAGCATCATCCTGATCCTCTTGGCCCTCTGGCTCGCTGGCTGGATTGCCGGGCGTGTGCTCAAACGGCTGCTCCGCACCAGCGGCCGGCTCCTCCGGGAACGGCATGCCCAGACTGTGCTGATGGTCAGCCGAAGCCTGATCCGCTACGTCCTTTTCTTCGTCGGCCTGGTGATGGTGCTGCGGGTTCTCGGCGTGGACTACGCCGCGATTCTGGCCGGCGCGGGCGTGGCCGGCCTGGCGATCGGTTTTGGTGCCCAGACTCTGGTACGTGATTTCCTTTCCGGCTTCTTCATCCTGTTTGAGGATGTGATGGGCGTCGGCGACGTCATCACCAGCGACAAGGTCGCGGG
>CAZSUX010000322.1:0-3161 GCA_964610135.1 uncultured bacterium
GACAAGCCCGCGTTGCTGCGGATCTCGTCCCGCATCTGGGAGGGGCATGACTACGTGCCGCTTTTCTTCGACCGCTGGGTGAAGGAAGGCGGGTTCTGGGCCGGTGAGTTGCGCGGCCGACTGGTCGGTTACGGCAAGGCGACCGAGCTGGCGCCCGGCGAGATGTGGCTGGAAGGGTTGCGGGTCGACCCGAACTGCCGGAAGCGGGGAGTAGGGAAGGAGCTTTCGTGCCAGGTACTGGACAGGACCCTTGAGAGACGTCCCGTCTCGCTGCGGCTCGCCACCGCCGATGTGAACCACGAGTCGATCCACATCATCCTGCAGGTAATGGGTTTCAAGTCTTACGCGGAGTACCGGTTCTTTGTCGGCGAGCCAGTCAAGCCACGTCCGGGACCGCCGCTGGTCACACCAAAGGTCACGGAGGCGTTCGACTTCATCAAGCGGAGCGCGGAACTGACGGCAAGCAAGGGCCTGCTCCCGTGGACGTGGTTGTTCCGCGGCCTCAATCGCCGGTACGTGTCAGAGCTGATACGATGCGGCTACGTCTTCGGGCACGGCACGGCGCGCAAGCTGGCCGGGCTGTTGGTGCTCAGGCCGCACCGCTATCGCGGCAACGACCTCGACATCTCATTCATCGCCGGCGACAAGCAAGCGTTGGCGGCGTTCCGCTCCTTTCTCTCGCGGGTCGCCCACGATTGCGGGACGCAGAGTATCAGCGGCATGGCGGCGAGCAGTGAGATGACGGCGGCACTGAAGTCCCTGGGATTGAAGCCGCACCCGCACATCAGCAAAGTGCTGGTGTACGAATACCCAGTCTGAGGAAAGTACAAAGGACAAAGGCCAAAGGACAAAGCAGTATCGGAAAGGACAAAGTCGGGTCCGACTCGCCTTCTTGTTACTTGCTTAGTCCTTTGTCCTTGTGACTTTGTCCTTGTGACCAGCGCCTGCTGGTCACTTTGCTGGATTCGGCAGTGAGAACCGGAAGGGCGAAGGCCAGTCGGTGTAGTCGTTCCAGTTCTTGCTGGCGGCGCGGACGCGCCAGTAGTACTTGCCGTAGTGGCCGAAGCTGACGGCGATGCCGGCCGTTGTCACGCGCTGGTTCGAGTACTGAAGGTGCTGCGGATCAATCACCCAATCGTTGTAGGCCTCTAACTGGTAGAAGGCAGCGCCGGGAGTCGGCTGCCAACTGAACGCGACTTCTTGCGGGTAGGCGTAGCTGTCGCTAGACCAGCCATCACCCGGCGCGATTAGCTGTGGCGGAGCCGGCGGGTCGGGTTTGGTCGGATCTCCCGGTTCGAACGAATACGGGTCGGTGCAGGCGAAGACCGCAAGCACCAGGCAGGCGAAGAGCGCCAGCTTCATCGGCCACATTCTAGGCCGTCCCCAGAGCGCGGTCAACGACTTCGAAGCGAGAGGCCGGACACCCGGGCGGGCGTCCGGCCTCAATGTCGAGGGCCTACTTGACTTCGGCGAAGCGGGGCTTGGCGAATACGACGCGGCCGACGTCGGTATCGAGTCCGCCCTGGATGACGACCTCGATTTCCTGGCCGACCGCATTGGCCCCGCCCGTAACCACAACCTTGATACCGCCCTCGAGGTAGCCGATTCCCTCGTCAGCCTCCTTGCCTTTCTTGGCAATGCGGACCTTGATCTCGGTGCCGGGAAGGTAGGTAGGCCGGAACAGGTTGTAGATCTCGGTCGTCGTAACCGCGTTGCCGGCACCGGCTGCCGCCTTCAGTTCCGGGTCGCCGGTGATCAACGTGGCCTTGTGCTTGCGCATGGCGGCGAGCAGGGCGTCTTTCTTGAGCAGGGCCTTGTCGAGCTTGATCGTCACACCCGGCACCGCCTTCAGTCGTTCGATTGTCTCCCAGGCGCGGCGCTTGGCGTGGTCGTTTCCGCCTTTGTCTGACGGGCGCTCCGGCTCAGGTATCAGCAGTTTGCCCTGCATCAGACCGAACGCGACGAACTCAGCGATGCGGGGATCGGTCAGTGTTTCATAGTCGATGACGTACGTTTTCTTGTTGCCGAATAGCATTACTCCTCCGCCCCGGGCAGGTACCCGGGGACCGGGAACTACTGGTTTGGCCGGCAGAAGGACGACCGACACAGCACTGGGCGGCGACGGAGCGTTTCCCTACGTGACTCCTTCCCGATGTCCGGGGCCGTGCTGTTGTGCCTGCCGTCATTCGCCGGCGGTCCGGCCTAGGCGTTTCAGGATGCGATGATTGCATCGAGCGCCTCGCGGACCGTATCAACTGGCTTCAGTACCGCCCCGGCAGTGCGCGTCTTCTTGGTGACGCCGCGCCGGGGCACTATGACATTGGTGAATCCCAGCCGTGCCGCTTCCGCGATGCGCGACTCGGTACGGGCGACGGAGCGAACCTCGCCGCCCAACCCGACCTCGCCGATGAACACGGCGTCGGTCGGCAACGGCTGGTTGCGAATCGAAGACGCCAGGGCCGCGATGACCGCGAGGTCGGCCGCAGGTTCCTGTATCTTCAGGCCGCCGGCGATATTGACGAAGATATCCTGACCGGCGGCACTGATGCCGGCCCGGCGCTCGAGCACGCAGAGGAGCATGCTCAGTCGCCGCGCGTCGAAACCGGTGGCGACGCGCTGCGGCAGGGCATAGGGCGTGGCCGCGGCGAGCGCCTGGATTTCGACGAGCAGGGGGCGGGTGCCTTCGATGGTTGCGACGACCGCCGAGCCGGACACGTCCGGGCGGCGACCGGAGAGAAAGAACTCGGAAGGGTTGGCGACTTCGGCGAGTCCGGATTCGGTCATTTCGAAGACGCCGATTTCGTTGGTCGAGCCGTACCGGTTTTTGGCGGCACGGACGATGCGGTACTGCTGGAACCCTTCGCCCTCAAAGTAGAGAACCGTATCAACCATGTGTTCGAGGGTGCGGGGGCCGGCGACGGCGCCGGACTTGGTGACGTGGCCGACGATAAACGTGGTCACCCCGCGCGACTTGGCGAGGCGGAGCAGCTCGGCCGTGCACTCGCGGACCTGGCCGACGCTGCCCGGGGCGCTCATCAGGCTGGAGCGGAACATCGTCTGTATGGAGTCGACCACGAGTAGGCCGGGCGTGATTTCCTCGGCCGCGGCTAGGATTTCGTCGAGGTCAATAGCACAGAGGATGTAGATGCTGTCGGCGCTGG
>CAZSUX010000323.1:0-3157 GCA_964610135.1 uncultured bacterium
GGTCAGGTCGAAGTCGCTGGCGGTTTTCTGCCCGACATTGGCGACCGGCACCGAGTCTTGGATGCTATCACCGGCCACGTACACGGCGTGCGGGTCCGGAGCGACAAACTCCAGCACGGCAACGTCCGTGTCATAGGTCGGCGTCACGAATACGTCCATGCCCATGAAGTCGAGATAGGTCGAAACCCACGTCTGGTCCATGTTGTTCGGGTCGCCCCACGTTGCCGGTATGCCGCCATCGTCGTCGGTGTCGAGCGTGAGCAGCGTATCGACGAGGTAATGGTGCATCAGCCAGTCCTGTGGGTCGTGGCCGAGCTCGGCGCAGGCCCGATAGGCGTTTGCGAGCCAGATGTCGTGCGAGCAGTTCCATGAGCCTGAAGGGTAGAAGCCGGGCAGAGAATCAGCGTAGGTCTGTATCCAGAGTTTGCCCGCGACCGTGTCTTCCTTGCCGACCGTGTGGACGATGCCCCAGAATGCGGTGCCGCCGCACATCGCCCAGGCCTGCGTGCCGAGCCGAATAGCCGCGCTTGCTTCAATCCATGCCTTGACCCGCTGGCCGCGCGCGAGCGCGGTGTCGTGGAGGACCGCGTTGTTCATCAAGCGAGCGTACTCCATCGCCATGCCCGAGGACTGGCTCGTGACAAAGTTGTCCTGCGCGGACGCGTTCTGAAGCGGGTTCGCCAGGTAGAAGCTGCGGCAGGTGTCGGCGTAGGCCAGGAAGCTCGAATCCCCGTAGGCGCGGCGGTACTCGGCCTCGGCCATGAAACCGAGCCCGCAGTTCCAGATAGCATACCAGATTGAGCCCGGGTCGCCGTTGTGCTCCCGGAAAGCCGGAAAGTTCTTGACGTAAACCCAGGCGCGGCGGATGTTCTCGCTGTAGTCATCGCGGCCGGTCAGCTCGTACCAACGCGACCATATCCAGATGGCCTCTTGCGTATTGTCGGTCTCGATGACGGTGGGCATATGCTCGGCCTCGATGATGCCGCCGAACTGCGGGTTGAGTGAGTCCGACACCTGGTAACTTGCGACGAAGTCGCAGGTCAGTTTGACCTGGCGCAGGTAGTTGAACCGGCGCGGGCCATAGACCAGGCTCTCCGGCCGCGGCAGCCACTGCGGCTGGTAGTCCTGGTAATAGCGGTCGAACTCCTCCTCGGTCCACATTCGGGTGGCGAGTGCGGCCGAGGCGAGGGCGAGAACGGCAAGCAAGATACGTCTGGACATGGGCACCTCCGCTAGAACGATAGCATGGGACGGTGTTCAGTCAAGACGAAGAGGGCGGGCTGCGGCCTGCGGCTCACGGCCAGCTCAGAGGTTCGGGTTCGGCTACTGCAACCTGCCAAATGGTCACTGGTCACTCGCGGCCTTCGGCCGCGTCAATCCACAATCTAGAATGCGGCGTAGGGTGCCAGCGGTCCTGCTGGGCACGAGTCCATCATGCGGTATGAAATGTCGAAGTCAAGGCGGCTGGCGCTGGGTCACGGCCCTATGGCCAGCACAGTTGCGAGGGCCTGCGTTATCTCGGCCATTTGCGGGTCGGCCAGCCTGCCGAGGCGGCGGACGAAGCGTTGCTGGGCCACCGACCGCACCTGAAAGGCATCGGCTGCCGAGGGTTTGTCCAGACCATTGTCTGGCGTTGGCATAACGCGGACAAGCCACGGCGCGATGGAGTACCGTTCCTTCCACTCGGTTATTGGAACGACTACCTTAAGCGGCAGGGCTCCGACACGAGGATGTCCCGATCCTAGTTGAAATTCTATAGCGGTTCCCCTACCCGGATGATAACATCTGGGTTGTTTGAAAGATATGAAAGGAGAACCGCTGTGAGAAAGTACCGGAGATGGTCGTCGGCTGCAAGTCGGAACGTCCGGTCAGCAGGCAGGCAGGTGCTGGCTTCGCTGGATCGCGACGATACCTTGGAGTTATTACAGGAGGGTCTGCATAACCTGGCAGTCGAGGTCGGTCGACTGGTTGCGGTCGGTCTACTGGAGGCTGAGGTGGACCAGCTCTGCGGCGAGCGTTATGAACACGCTCCCGGAAAGCGGACGCTGACGCGGCACGGAGGTCAGCGTGGCTGGGCGATGGTGGCGGGACAGAAGCTACCGTTGGAACGTCCCCGTGTCCGCCATACCGATGGCGGCGGCGAGGCAAAGCTGGCCGTCTACCGGCAACTGCAGAATCCTGAGAACCTGCGGGAGGCGGCGCTGCGGAGAATCGTGCATGGTGTGTCGGCGCGGAACTACGAGCAGGTAGTCGAACGGACCCGCCGAGGATTCGGAGTGAAACGTTCGAGCATCAGCCGCCACTATGTGCGGGTGATGGCCGATCGGATCCGCGAGTTCTGCGAGCGGCGTTGGGACGGGGTGCGGTTTGTTGCCATCGTCATCGATGGGAAGAGCTTTGCCCGGGAGACGATGGTAGCGGTATTGGGCATAACTGCTGCGGGTGAGAAGCGGATGCTGGGTCTCAGGCAGGGAGCGACGGAGAACGCGCAGGTGTGTAAGGAGCTGCTGGAGTCGCTCCGGGATCGCGGTTTAAGGACCGATTTGCCGACGTTGTTTGTGCTGGACGGTGCGAAGGCGCTAGCGGCAGCAGTGAAGAGCGTGTGGGGAGACAACGCGCTGGTGCAGCGCTGCCAGGTCCATAAGAAGCGCAACGTCAAAGAGCATTTGGCGGAGAGCTACTGGCCGGAGCTGTCGGCACGGCTGGCCGAGGCCTACGGCGAAACGGACTACGCCCGGGCGCTTGCGCTATTGAAACAGACTGCGATCTGGCTGGAACGGATCAACCCGGATGCCGCGGCCAGCCTACGGGAGGGCATGGAAGAAACGTTAACGGTGGTGCGGCTGGGTGTTCATGTGAAGCTGCGCCAGACGCTTTCGAACACCAATGTGATGGAGTCGGCTTTCAGCGTAGTCGAGCAGGTGACGGGGCGGGTGAAACGCTGGCGAGCGGGTGACATGCGCTGGCGCTGGTGCGTAGCCGGGCTGCTACATGCCGAGCAACACTTCCGGCGCGTGGATGGCTACCCGCATATCCCCGCGTTGCTGGATGCGCTGGAGCGGCCCGCGTCACCTAAAAGAATTGACGCAACAGAGAGAGTTGTCTAAAGTGATGTGGGAGCCGTCAGGAATTTCAACTAACCGAGGGACATACTCCT
>CAZSUX010000324.1:0-3144 GCA_964610135.1 uncultured bacterium
CGTCCATCTCCGACGCCATCTCGTCCATCGTCTCGCGCTTCTCCGCGACCCATTCCTCGTCCTTGATTCCGGCGAGGTTTGTGAGAACGTTGAGCCGCGCACCACGGAAGCACGAGTCGAGGTTCATAGTGCCGACGCCGGCATCGGTGACCGAGTTCTTGTTGCCGTACTCGACGATCGGCCGGCACAACTCCAGCACGTCCAGCGCTAGCTTCATTGTCCGGAGAGGTGTTTCCGCCGCGACCTTCAACGCCTCGCTGATCGCCTGGTTCCGCTCCTGCTTCTCCGCCTCGGTCATCTTCGGCAGCTTGTAGGCCGCCATCACTTTCTTGAACGACTCGGCGTCCTCTTCAATCAGCGAGACAAACCGCTCGCGCTGCGGCAGCAGCCGGTCGCGCACGGCCGAAAGCTGGTCCGAGAACTCCTCGTATCCCTTCTTGCCTGCCGTCAGGTTCGCGACCATCGTCATCAGCGCTACGCCGATTGCCCCGTTCAGGGCTGCGGCGGAGCCGCCACCCGGAGTGGGCGCGGACGAAGCCAGGTCGTTCAGGAAGTCGGGCAGGCCCTTGGCCGGGACCAGCCGGTTCTCGAGTATCTGGTTCTTCTTGAAGCTATTGAGCTGCAGGAAGTACCGCGCGCTCGCGTTGAGTGCGCCCTGCGGCACCAGACCAACGATTTCCGACTCAATGACGTTCACGCCCCACCGCGCCGCCTCGCGCTTCACGGTTTCGAAGACCCGGTAGAGCGGGGTCTTGGTGTAGTCGGTCATGTTGATAGAAACCTGTACGCAGCCCTTCTCCTTCACCTCGAACCCGAGCGCCTTGGCGAAGCGGAACCCGCCGTCGCGGAACCGGATTCCCTTGGCGACGCGCTCGGCGATCTTGAGGTCGGTCGTAGCCAGGTTGACGTTGTAGGCAACGAGCGGCGCGCGCACGCCGACGACGGTGGCGCCGGCAGTCGAGTGGAGTTCCGGCCGGCCGAAATCAGGCGCCCGTTCCGGGTCGGTGCGGATCGCCTCGCGCAGGCCCTCGAATTGTCCGCGCCGTATCTGGGCGAGGTCGGCCCGGTCCGGCCGGGTCGCGGCCAGTTCGTACAGGTAGGTCGGTATCGACAGATCATCCGCAATCTTCTTGGCCAGCCGCGTGGCCAACTCGATGCACTCCTCCACCGTCACGCCCGAAATCGGGACGAACGGCACGACGTCGGTCGCGCCCATCCGCGGGTGCTCGCCCTTGTGCTGGGTCAGGTCAATCAGCTCGGCCGCGGTCCTGACCGCCTTGAACGCGGCGTCGAGCACCGCCTCCGGCTCGCCGACGAAGCTGATGACCGCGCGATTGTGGTCCGCGTCCATCTCCTGGTCGAGCATCGAAACGCCGTTGACCGACTTGATGACATTGACAATCTTGTCGATTACCTCGGGCCGGCGGCCCTCGCTGAAATTGGGCACGCATTCGACTATCTTACGCATTGCCTGAACTCCTTTTGTTGAATAGCATTATGTTCAAGTGTGGCTGAAGGAGAATCTTAGCCGAGGCAGCGGCGCTGTCAAATAGTCGTCCCGAAACCGCCTCAGAGAACGAGCTGCAGCCGCGGCTCCGAGAATGTGCTGTGCCTGGATCCCGCCGATCAGACCGAGGCGCTATCTCAGACGCCGGTCCAGCCTAGGCCTTGGACCAGACCCCGATTCTGCACCCGCACGGGTCGCGGAGATAGGCGTAGAAGCCCATGCCGCCACCGATCTCGGTCTTCGGCCGCTCGACCCTGGCCCCGAGCGCCTCGGCTTTCTTGAACGCGGCCGGGATATCGTCGACGCCGATGTACACGTCAATGCACGGCTCCGGCATCGCCTCGACCTTGGCGATGCCGCCGCCAATGCCCTCCTCCACGTCGAACATGGCGTAGTCTCCGGACCAGCTCTGCATCTTCCAACCGAACAGCGCCGCGTAGAACTTCGTGGACTTCGCGAGGTCGGTCGAAGGTATCTCCCAGTGAATCAGCTTGTTCATCATTCTGCTCCTTCGCTAGCGAGCGATCAATACCCGCGCAACCCGACGGCCGATGCCGGCTCGGGCTTCAAAGAAGTACGCACCGGCCGGCAACCGCCGTCCGTCCTGGTCCCGGCCGTCCCAGACCACCATGCCGGATTCAGACAGCCGGAGGTCGCGGACGCGGCGGCCGGCTGCGTCACGGACTTGCAGGAGGCCACCAACCTTCCAGTCCGAAAGGCGAATCGTCGTTGCGCGCCGGAAAGGGTTCGGGCTCACGATGACCCGCGGCAGACCGACCGGCCCGAGTTCGCTGATGCCGACTTGACCGTCAATCCGCAGCCTTGCCAGCAGGTCGCCGCTATTGTAGACGAACCAGCGCACGGTCGGCGAGCCGAAGTATGTCCGGTGGTCAATCGGCGCATCCTGGTCCTCGCCGATTCTCGGCTCGGTCGCCCGTTCCTGCCAGAATGCCAGCAGCCAGACGTCTTCGGTGGTAGTCACCAGCGTATCGGCAGCGACTTCGATCCAAGTCTCCGGCTGGCTCGCCGCGACCGATTCGGCCAGCAGGTACGGGCTGCCGACATCGGGAGCACCGCCGCTGTCGGGACAGACCAGGACCTTGCTGAATGGTGTCGTCTCGGCGACGAAGATTCTGGCTCCGAGCAGACGAAACTGGTCATATGGGACCGAGAATCTCACTGCGCCGGCCCATTCGTTTGTGGGCGAGCCGTTCTTCATGTACCACGCGTCCTGCTCGCCGTCGTCGTATCTGAGCTCACCAGCGTACGAACCCACCAGCTCCGTCCGCAGCGTGTCATTCTCCGGGCATTCGTCACCGCCCAGAGCGGTGATGAGGTCAAGGGCACAGGTCTCCGCCGCCGGGACCCAGACCGGGAATTGCAGCACCCTTTCGGCCAAGGGAGCCAGGTCAGTCACGGTCAGCTCTTCGTCGTAGCCGGCTCCAATCCTCACCGTTACCGGAAATGACGCCGAGTCCCGGCCCGCGTTCCAGACAATCACCAGCGGGGCGATGCTGTCCTCGGCCAGGACCTCTCCCACCGGCCGCAGAACCACGGACGGGCAGGCATCATGCTGCAGCCGATAGAACCTGACGGCGAGGCTGTCGTGCAACTGGTTCTCCACCGGCGAACCGTCG
>CAZSUX010000325.1:0-3126 GCA_964610135.1 uncultured bacterium
AGTCCGGCACTCGGGCGAGGTTCAGGCGAGACGGGCCGCGAGTTCTTCGGCGGTGTGGGCGGGCGGAAAGCAGGACTGGTTGCGGCAGACGAACGCGGTCGGTTTGTTGTCCGTGGCGTTGCGGCCATGAGTCAAAGGTATCAGACGTCCGGTAAGCTCATCTGGTTGCGAGGCTCTAACGACAACGGTCGTGCGGTAGTCGTCAGGCGTAGACAAAAGAAGTGCAGCCATTGCGTCCGACTCGGGAGAGGATTCGGGCAGGAAGAGCACGACCTCGGTGCCGGGGTGGAGGAGCAGGTCGAGTCCGGCAAGCATCACGCTGAATGCGGGCGGGTAGCTGAGCATCGTCTTGTAGAACCGGCGGATGGTTGCTGCGGCGGCTCGCTCGTAGTCGTTCCGGCCACAGAGCCGCGCCAGCCTGAGCAGGTTCATGACCGCGACCGAGTTGCCGGACGGGGTCGCACCATCGTAGCCGTTCTTGATGCGGCTCAACAGGCCGGCGTCGGTGCTGCGTGTCGTGAAGAACCCGCCTGCCTGGTCGAAGAAGAGCTCGAGCATCCGGTCGGTCAGACTCAGGGCAGGCTCGAGGTGCTTGGGGTCGAAGCCCGCTCCGTACAGGTCGAGCAGGCCCTGGACAACGAAGCCGAAGTCAGGAAGCTGGCCCGGGACGCTTGCCGTCCCGGGTCTCACGAAGTGCACCACTTCGTTCCCGCTGACCATTCGGGCAATGATGAAATCGGCAAGCGAGCGGGCCACATCAAGATAGTGGCTGTTGCCGAAGACGCGGGAGCAGCGGGCAAACGCGGATAGCGCAAGGCCGTTCCAGTCAGCCAGCACTTTCTCGTCGCGGCGCAGGGCCGGGCGCTGGTTGCGGGCAGCAAGCAGCTTGCTGCGGATATCGGTTAGCTTCGGCCACAGCTCGTCCAAGCTGATGTGATGGGCGTTGATGATGTGTTCGACCGGCACCGCCGTGTGCAGCACGTTCGTGCCCTCGAAACAGCCCGGCGTAGATACACCGTAGAAGTCGTAGGCGAGCTTGGCCAGTTCCGGGCCGACTGCTTGCGTGACCTGCGCCTCGGTCCACGTGTAGTACGCGCCTTCCCGGCTGCCGGTGTCGGCATCCAGTGCCGCGGCGAAGCCGCCGTCGGGCAGGAGCATTTCCCGCTTCATCCACGCCAGCGTTTCCTCCGCGACCGAACGGTACGACTCCTCGCCAGTGGCCTGGAAGGCACGCGCGTAGGTCTGGGCTAGCAGCGCGTTGTCGTACAGCATCTTCTCGAAGTGGGGGACGAGCCAGATGGTGTCGGTCGAGTAGCGATGGAACCCGCCGCCGAGCTGGTCGTAGATACCACCCTCGGCCATCTTGTGCAGGGTCAGCTCGACGATAGCGCGGGCTTGGTCATAGCGGAAAGGGACTGGGGATTGGGGGCTAGGGTTTGGGGTCAGGAGTCCGACCCCAGCTCCTGATCCCTGATCCTTGGCCCCCAAACGGGAGAGCCGGAGGAGGAGCGCGAGGTCGGTCGGGTTCGGGAACTTGGGCGCGACTCCGAACCCGCCGTGTTCGGAGTCGAACACCTCAAGCCGTTGCTTGTAGAACCCGAGGAGCGGGGTTTCGTCCATCTCGCCGTCGTGACCGGGCAAGGACGAGAGCCGGTTCAACTCGACCGCGATGCGGTTGCCGGCTTCGTCGATCTCATGGCGCTGAGTGCGGAAATAGTGGAGCACGGACAGGAGCACCCGGTTGAATGCGGCCATGCCCGGCCGCGGCTCGGGCGGGAAATAGGTGCCACCGTAGAACGGCTTCAGCTCGGGGGTCAGGAAGACCGAGAGCGGCCAGCCGGCGGAGCCGGTCAGGATGCGCACCGCCTCGATGTAGACTTCATCCACGTCGGGCCGTTCTTCCCGGTCGACCTTGATGCTGACGTAGTTGGCGTTCAGGATTTCCGCCACCTTCGGGTCGGAGAACGACTCGCGAGCCATCACGTGACACCAGTGGCAGGCGGAGTAGCCGATGGAGAGGAATATCGGCTTGTCTTCGGCTCTGGCCTTGGCGAGCGCCTCCTCGCCCCACGGGTACCAGTCGACCGGGTTCTCCGCGTGGTCGCGGAGATAGGGGCTGACTTCGTTGGCCAGTCGGTTGGGCATTGGCAGTAGAGACTATTGCAGGCGACGCCTCAAGTCAAAGGTCAAGAGCCAAGACGCTGGCATGCTTGCGCTTGAGCTTGGGCTTGTGCTGCCGTTAGGCGGACGCGAAGCGGAAGCGGCTGATGAAGTGGCGCATCGGCCGATCCTGGCCGTAGAGCACCTCGACCCCGGGAATCCGGTCCCGGCGGCGGTAGAGGATACCGACTGCCTCGGCCGCGGACTCGAGGTCGGTATCCTCATAGCAGAGCCTCGGCACCGCGGCGCGGACGTTGTTCACCCTCGGGTCGGGTCCGAGCTCCTTGCCGTTGACCTGCTTGCCGAACGCATAGACACCCAGTTCGCACATCCGGTGACCGGCGATGAGCAGGAGCGCGGTCAGGCTGATGCCCGGGAACTGCTCGTCACGCAGCTTCGTCCCGGTGAAGAACTTGTCGAGGTCGAGGTAGATGGCGTGGCCACCAACCGGCTTGACCACGACATCCGCCCCGCACTGCTTGTCAATCGCTGCCCCGAAGCGCTGTACCTGGCCGATTCTGTGTGCGAGGTATTCTCCACGCACGACGGTCCTCAGGCCTTCGACCACGCCCTTCAGGTCGCGGCCGGCCAGTCCGCCATAGGTCGGGTGCCCCTCAACCAGAATCTGGTGCCCGATGAGCATCGCTCTGAGTTGCGGGTACCGCTTCGTCAGAAGGCCCTGTTCGTTCACTACCAGACATCCGCCGATGTTCACGAGTCCGTCTTTCTTCAGGCTGATATGGAATCCGTCCACCGGTTCGAACATCATGCGGATGACCTCCGCTGCGCTCTTGCCCTGGCAGAGCGGTTCGTGCTGCTGGTTGAACCATGCGTTCTCGGCGAACCGGCATGCGTCGAACAGGAACGGTACGTTGTGTCCGTGGCACAACTCAGCAGTCTCGCGGATGTTCGCCAGCGAAACCGGCTGGCCGCCGCCGGTGTTGTTGGTAATCGTCATGTAGACGA
>CAZSUX010000326.1:0-3112 GCA_964610135.1 uncultured bacterium
ATCACCGCCACAGACAGCAACCGCGTTTTCGAGGTCGACGCCCGCGGCGACGTGGTCTGGGAGATGAGGTCGGGCCTGGATTACCCGAACGAGGCCTTCCGGCTCGACAATGGTAACACGCTCATCACCGAGCGCGACCATGACCGGGTCATCGAAGTCGACTCCAGCCGCAACGTCGTCTGGAGCTACGCGAGCTTGCAGGGCCCGCACAATGGCAGTCGCCTGGCCAACGGGAACACGCTGGTATGCAACTCGGAGATGGACGAGATAGTCGAGGTCGACTCTACCGGCACTATCGTGTGGCAGTACGGCGCCGGCCTGGATTGGGCCCGCTGCGCCGAACGACTCCCGAACGGCAACACCCTGATAGCCGATAGCCGCCACAACCGGGTCATCGAAATCGACTCGGCCGGCACCATCAAGTGGACATACGCCTCCGGGCTGTCCTTGCCCTACATGGCCACGCGCCTCGCAACGGGCAACACCCTTATTTCCTCCGGCTCACGCGTAGTCGAAGTCGACTCCGCTGGCAGTACCGTCTGGCAGTATCCGCCCGCGGCCTCCGCCGTTGTCGTCGAAACGCTCTGGGTCTTCAACCCGACCTCGGGCTGCAGTCTGTACGTCCACATCCACAGACCGGCAGACGCAGGGCCCGGCAACATGGTTCCCGGGGTCGTGCTGATACCTCGCGAGAACGGGGCCGGCACGGTATTCGACCAGAACGGTCTTGCCGACCAGGTCGCGACTGACGGGTTCGCGGTGCTTCACTTCGACGCCGAAGGACGTGGCCAGAGCGGCGGCACCGAGGACTACGACGGCCATCTCCATCAGGACGGCCTGCGGGCGTGCATACTCGAACTCGCGTCCCGGGCGTACGTCGATACGGCGAAACTCGGCATCTACACGCGCGGTTACGGCATCGTGATGGCAACGGGCGCGATTGCCCGTTATGACCAGCCTCATATCAAGTTCCTCCTGGACGCGGAAGGGCCGTCCGACCGCTACCAGGCCAGCAGCGACTCCGGCGGCCACGTACCGGTTCCCGTCGACTCGGGAGCATTCTGGCTTGAGCGGGAGGCCGGTCGCTTCATGAAGAGCGTGCCCGCGGCCTACCAGCGCATCCAGACCGCAACCGACTACACGGGACGCATACCGGACAACCACCACGCCATCGCGCTCATTGACAGCGCTACGTCGACCGCACATGGCGGCTCCGGCGTCTCGGTCTGGACTCAGATGAACGACTCAGTGATGAATCCGGAGAACCAGACATACACGGTATCCGACCCGCCGCTATGGATTCCCGAAGTCGAGGAACGCCACAACATCTGTCGGGAACTTCTCTACCTTCACGAACTCGCCGACGGCGACTTCCAGGGGGCGATTTCATCTCGCCCCTCGTCCCCCGCCCCTCGCCCATCGCCACTCTCCATCTTCCCCAATCCCTGCCACGGCTCGGCATTCCTGCACTGGACGACTGGACCACTCGACCACTCGGCCACGCTCCGCATGTTCGATGCCTCCGGCCGCCTCGTCTCATGGTTCATCGTTCATGGTTCACCGTTCATCGTTCCGGCACCTGCCGCGGCCGGCGTCTACATGTTACGTTTGGGCTCGGGTGGCCGATTTACGGCCGCCCGCCTGGTTGTGAACTAGAAGACCCGGCTAGAACCGCCAACCGACGGACACGAGCCCGTGCAGGGACAGGTTCGGCACGTCGGCGCTACCGTCGACAATCGGCACTCGTGCCCAGGCTCCAACGGCCTTTCCCTCACCGCGCCGAGAGCCGCTTCCATTCCTCGTAGGCGAGCTTCTCGGTTCCGTCCTGCCGTATCAACCCGATGTTATCGTTGGCGTCCACGTCATGCAGCCACGGCCAGCCGACCAAGTGCAGGCCGATGCCCTGCCCGGCCGTCAGCCTGCCACCGAGCACAACGATGAAGTCCGCCTGTGACTGCTCTCCCCCGAACGCATCGAGTGACGGCCATCCGACTTCGCTGAAGCCGATCAGCTTGTCCGGCACTATGCCCAGGGCGCGTGAGTAGTAGTCGTCGGGAACGTCCTCGGGCCGGTTGATACCCTGGACCGCGTGTGGGTAGCTCGTGAACACAAGCAGGTCGAGCTTGTCTACCGGGAACATGGTCAGCACCGACAAGTCTGCCTCGCGGTTCTCATCCACAATCTCGCGGGCAAACGAGCAGAATACGATGATGCCGGGCGACAACAGCTTCAACGTATCGTACATCTCACCGAACAGCGACACGTAGTTCTGAAACCCATTGGTCCCGGTCGTACCGTACTTCTCATACCAACGATTGACCTCGTTGCCGATGGACAGGTAGCGTGGCCGGCAGGCGCGCACGACGTCCAGGGCGGCCTGCTTGTATGCGGCCCGCCACGCCGGATCGGAGAGCGTCGCCCCCGACATCCCCGGCGGAGCCTTGAGCGTCATGTCGGCGTCGATGAACGACATCTGCACCAGCGGGAACATCCCGTTGTCCCTCAGCAGGTCCTCGACGAAAGTACTGCCCCAGTCGCCCTTCAGGTCATCAGCCAAGTCGTAGAAAGGCGTAGGCCTGCCCCAGACCGGGACGAACTCGCTGTACTCGCCGGCCTGTGCGTAGACTGAATCGAACGACTGGCCTTGGGCCGGTATCGGCAGCACGCCCATGTAGAACCCGCGCGCCGGCATCGGCACCGAATCCACGGGCGCGACCGGGCCGTCGTCCGGCTTTCGGCACCCTGCAGCAAAGAGCACCACAAACGCCAGGGTCTCTACTCCGACTCTTCTCAGAACACTCATCGCTCATCACTCATCGTTCATCATTCCATTCCTGCTCACTTCGCCATCGCCTTTTTCTTCCATGCGGGTGGCATCTTCTCGATGGCGTAGCGCAGGGCTGTACGCGGCATCCTGTCCTTGCGCGCCATCACGAAATCCAGGACCTCCTGCGGCCGCTTGTTCGCAATCTCCTTGAGCATCCAGCCATAGCCCTTCTGAACCATGTCGTCCTTATCCTCAAGCAGGACATCCGCGACCTCGTAGGCGGAATCTAGTGCGATGCCGTTCCGGTTCGGGATGATGTGGGCGACTGCCGATGCCCGACGCAGC
>CAZSUX010000327.1:0-2495 GCA_964610135.1 uncultured bacterium
CGACAGCCAACGCGCGCGCCTCTCCTCCATCATCGGCGCAGGGCCACACTACTTCACCGGCACACTGAGTTCCGGCTTCATCGCCGAGTCGCTGGGCTTCGGCCTGCTGACCGAGCGCGAGATATACGGAACACCGGTGTTCCATCCCCCTCGCCGCCGTTTCAAGGGGCTGCCGATTGACAATATCGTCTCACTGCGACCCGGGGACTACGTAGTCCACATTGACTACGGCATAGGGAAGTTCGCCGGTACAAAGAGGATGGTGCACGCGGCCGAGCCGCAAGTCCGAATGACGAAGGACGAAGGACGAATCGACGGTCCGGGACGGGAGCCGGTTGAGAAGGACTATCTTGTCATTGAGTACGCAGGCGGGGACAAGGTCTACGTGCCGGTCGAGAACATCGGCCTGCTCGACCGCTACGTCGGATCCGAAGACAGCACACCGGCACTCGACCGGCTGGGAGGAAGGTCATGGCTCCATGCGAAGGCCAAGGCCGCGCGCGCCAGCGCAGAGTATGCCGAGGAACTGCTGCAGATCTACGCCCGCCGGGCAACGGCCCGCGGTCTCCAGTTCGGACAGGACAGCAAGTGGCAGGCTGAGCTTGAGGCGTCGTTCCCCTACGAGGAGACGCCGGACCAGCTCAAGGTGATGGCCGACGTCAAACGTGACATGGAGGCCCCGCGTCCGATGGACCGGCTTGTCTGCGGCGACGTCGGCTACGGCAAGACGGAGATAGCCCTGCGGGCAGCCTTCAAGGCAGCATCCAGCCTGAAGCAGGTCGCGGTCCTCGCCCCAACTACGATTCTCTGCTACCAGCACTACGCGACGTTCCGCAAGCGCCTGGCCCGGTTCCCGCTACGAGTGGAGATGCTCTCGCGGCTCGTGCCCCCGGCGACCCAGCGCGAAGTCCTCGCCGGGCTGAAGTCGGGCGTGGTTGACATCGTCGTCGGCACGCACCAACTGCTCAACCCCGCCGTCACGTACCACGACCTCGGCCTGCTGATAATCGACGAGGAGCAGAAGTTCGGGGTAAGACAGAAGGAACGCATTCGCGCTGCCCGGGCCGAGGTTGACGTACTGACTCTGACCGCGACGCCGATCCCGCGCACGCTCTACATGTCACTATCCGGGCTCCGGGATATCTCGCAGATTCACACCGCGCCACCGGGACGCCGCGAAATCGCGACCGAAGTCGCGCCCTGGCACGACCGGGTGATAAGCGACTACGTCACCCGAGAACTCGCGCGCGGCGGCCAGGTCTTCTTTGTCCACAACGAGATTGAGTCCATCACCCACATAGCAGAGCGACTCCAGCGGATACTGCCCGGAACCAGGTTCGCCATCGCGCACGGCCAGATGTCGGGCCGGCACATGGCCGATATCTACCTCGGGTTCGCATCCGGCGAATACCAGATGCTTCTCTGTACCGCCATCATCGAATCCGGCCTCGACCTGCCCAACGTCAATACCATCATCGTCAATCGCGCGGACAAGTTCGGCCTTTCCGACCTGCACCAATTGCGAGGACGGGTTGGCCGATCCGAGGCGCAGGCCTATGCCCTGTTCCTGACCCCGGCCCGGCGCGAAGTTACCGAGGACGCGCGCAAACGCCTCTCGGCCCTACTCGCCTACTCCAAGCTCGGCTCCGGCTTCAAGCTGGCGCTGCGCGACATGGAAATCAGGGGCGTGGGCAACCTGCTCGGCACCGAGCAGCACGGCCAGGTCGCGCGAGTCGGGTTCAACCTGTACACCCAGATGCTCAAGGAAGCGGTGGCGAGAATCAAGGGTGAGCCGGTCGCGGTCGAACCCGAACTCAGCCTTGACGTGTCGGCCTACATCCCGAAGGAGTACGTGTCGGACGGCTATGAACGGGTCGCGCTCTACAAGCGGCTGCTCGGGGTCGAGAGCGAGCCGGAACTTGAGGAACTACGCGCGGAGCTGGTCGACCGGTTCGGGCGATATCCGGCACCGGTCGAAACCCTGTTTCTGATAGCGCTCGTGCGGGTCCGCAGCCGCCGGCTCGGGCTACTCAAGGTAAGCCTGAAGAACCACATCGCGACGATTGTCCGCGCTGACAAGACGGTCACGGCCAAGGGCGGAATCGACGAACTACTCGACTGGTTGAAGCGGGGCACGTAGCCCAGTAATCTCAATCCGGCGACCCAGACCTTCGACGCTCATCCGTACCCGGATTGCGGTCTGCGGCAGAACCTTCTCCGCCCGCTCGGCCCACTCGATGAGACAGACCCCGTCGCCGCCAAGATAGGAATCAAGCCCGATCGACTCAAAGTCGCAGTTTCCATTCAAGCGGTAGAGGTCAACGTGGTACACCGGCAGTTTCCCGGCATACTCCGTGACGATGACGAACGACGGGCTCTTCACGACCTCGGTTACCCCGAGCCCGGCAGCGACGCCCTTGATCATCGTAGTCTTGCCCGCGCCCAGTTCGCCATAGAAGGCAGCCACGTCACCTGGTTGGAGCTGAGAGGCAAGA
>CAZSUX010000327.1:2505-3093 GCA_964610135.1 uncultured bacterium
GAGCGCTGCCGAGGGCGACGGATTCCTCTGAGCTCTTGGTATGATACACCACTTGTCGCCCTAAGTACGAACGCCGAACGCCGACCGCCAAACTGACACGGACTACAGCCCGCGCTTTGCCGTCTTCCTAGAAGCTACGGAGATTGCCACTAGTTGCCTTGCCTCATCCAGAAGTCGATCCAGTTCCGATTTCGGTGCGCACGAAAGGTCCGATAGCAGCTGCATCCAGTAGACCGACTCGTCCGCCTCCTCTTCCACGATGGCGAGCTTGGCAATGAAGTCTGCGCGAGACCGCGCACGCTGTGCGGAACGATAGTTGGCTCCCACGGACGTGGCTGAACGCAGCAACTGCTTGGCGATAACCTGAAACTCCACCCGCTTCGGCAAACCTGAGCAGAAGCGAATAGCATCCAGCGCGAACCGTCGGGTCCGCAGCTCGAGGTCCGTCTTCACTGTGCTGCTCGAACCTTCTCGCCTTCCACTGGCCCTGCTGGCAGTTCGGCGCTCGACGTTCGGAGTTCGGCGTTTACATGAGCTCTACGCTCAGCGCAGTTGCCTCGCCGCCACCCAGGCACGCCGCGCAGAGAC
>CAZSUX010000328.1:0-2751 GCA_964610135.1 uncultured bacterium
CATACAACATTCGGTAGACCTCTTCGGTAATCGGCATCTCGACTCGCTGGCTGCCGGCCAGACTTCGAGCCGAGCGCACGGTCATGGCGCCTTCAGCCACGCCCGACAGCGCGGATAGTGCCACGGCTGTTGCTTGGCCTCGGCCGACGGCTACACCAAGCGAGTGGTTGCGGGAGTGGTCAGAGAATGCGGTCACTATCAGGTCGCCCATGCCTGACAGCCCGGCGAAGGTCATGGGGTTCGCGTTGAAAGCGAGTCCGAGCCGGGTTATCTCGGCCAGTCCCCGTGTCAGCAACGCCGCCTTGGCGTTGATGCCCAGACCGATGCCATCAGCTACACCTGCGGCAATGGCGATGACGTTCTTCAGAGCAGCACCCAGTTCGACTCCCACTACGTCACCATGGGAGTAGACTCGCAGGTTGCCACCGGTGAAGGTATCGCGGACGATGGCGGCTGCAGTTTCGTCCGTTGACGCCGCTACCAGCGAAGTCGGGTCGCCCAGAGCGACGTCGTAGGGGATACCCGGGCCTGCCAGCACGACGACGGGTGGCCTGGGTATGGCTTCACTGATTGTGACCGATAGCCGCTTCAACGTCTTGGGTTCAATGCCCTTGGTTACAGTCACCAGCAGCTGAGGGCTAGGGTTGAGAGCCTTGACCTGCTGAACAACTCCGGATAGGGTGTCGGAAGGCACGGCGAATACAATCGCCTGAGCATCCGTGACAGCGTCGCCCAAGTCGCTAGTCATGGAGACTGCCGGCGGCACCGTGACATCATCGGGCAGGTCTGGGTGACGTCGGGTGGACTTCAGGCGTTCCAAGTTCGACGGGTTGAACTCCCACAGTGCTACTTCGTGTCCGTTCTCGGTTAGCCTGATGCCAAGCGCCAGCGCCCAGCGGCCGGCCCCGATGAATGCGATTCTCATGTCTTCTTGAACAACTTGAGCCAGAGCCCGAGGCGCGGCTCGGTTCCGGTGGCGAGGCGCCGTATGTTGGACACGTGTCGGACGATGATGATGAGTGCGACGCCAATGGCAAACATCAGTGGGTAGATGCTGTCCCGGTAGAACAGGGCAGTCAGCACCGGCAAGGTAGCAGCAAATGTCAAGGAGGATGCCGATATGAAGCCGGTTGCTGCGAGTACGAGGACGTAGACCCCGAGTCCGGCAAGGAGGCTACGTGGGCAGAGGAACGCGGCAACGCCGATGGTGGTCGCAACACCTTTGCCTCCACGGAATCCGAGCCATGGGCAGAAGACGTGGCCGAGAATCGCGCCCATTCCGACGAGCGGGGGTACCAGGCTGAAGCTGCCGGCGACCGCGGTCGGAATTAGGCCTTTCGCGACGTCCAGCAGCAAAACCGGTGCAGCCCACGTCCAGCCCATTGTGCGCTGCACATTGGTGAACCCGATGTTGCCGGAGCCGTGTTGGCGGATGTCGGTTCCCTTGAGACGGCCGGCGATGTAGCCGAAGGGAATGGAGCCGAACGCGGCACCGGTAATGATCGACAAGATCCCGGCGAGCATCATGTCAGCCGACCATCGAGGCCGACAGCGCTACGTTTGTCTCGAATCTTCATCGTCGAGTCCAAGATAGCCGACGACTGGTTCATGTCAAGCAACTGCGGTTGTTGACACCAGCTTGACGCGGCAATATGGTTTTACCGAAAGGCATGATCTGAGCGGCTCTAAACCACGCGATGCACAGGGGCCTGATGAGAAGTCCCGGTCGCCGTCATCACCACCGGAGCTGGTTTTCAAGCCCGATGTACGTCAGACCGTACGGGTCGCGCGAGTGCGGACGATCACTCTCCTGGCCGCGGCAGTCCTCATGGTAGTGGCACTCTTCCTCATAATCTCCTATCGTTCCCCGCCCGTAGTCTTGTCCGGCGTGGCAGCGGCCGGGGACACGAGTCAGCCGACTGAAAGCGTGATTCCGGCCAGCCCCCAGACGGCCGTCCAGCCGGTACCGGTGCCGCGAGGGGCCAGCGGAGCCGAGATCGCGAAGTCAGCCGCCGCCGCGGTCGACACGCTCGTATCTGCCGCGGATGAGAAGTGGCTGCGCGCCACGGAGTTGTTACCACCGGGCGTCGTGACCGCCGACAACGCAGATGGCGCGGCTGCGCAGCTACGCAAGGCCGTTGTCATCGCAGATAGCGCTCGTCGTGACATCGCGCTAGCGCGACGGCAGGCTGAGGTCGTACTCAGACTTTCGCGAGAAGCAGGATCGCGAACCGCATTCCGTCTCGGCGTCCTGTACACTGCGCTCGACCGCTACCTGAAGTCGATGGGTGATGACGTTGAGGACCGGTACGCCTTCTACGCGAAATCAGAGGCTTCGGTCAGGGCCGTGCTGCTCGGTGATGAGGCCGAGTCCGAGACGCAGCAGAATGTCGCCAACAGCTACCTGCGTAGTTCGGAAGATCGGCAGGCCGGCATCAAGCGGCTTGAACAACAGGTGCGCGAGGCGTTGGGCAACCTCGGAAACGCCGGTCGGTAACGACGTGCGCTGCAGCCTGGCGCGGTCCGCAGTGCAGGTCGCCGGTCTGGCCGCCATTTGCCTGCTGGCGGGCTGCCGGTCTCCCACGACGGTGTACGGCCGGCTGACACTCAAGCCGGGAGAGCTGGGCGACGTGCGGCTGTCGCGGGTTGAGCTTCATGACAGCGTTGCCTGGGATTCGGCTCCGCTCTACGAAACCACACCGGCTGCAGGTGGCCAGTTCTACCGCGCGTCATTTGAGTTTCCAGCCGTTG
>CAZSUX010000328.1:2761-3090 GCA_964610135.1 uncultured bacterium
TATGGCAGGACAGAAACGGGGACGGCAAGGTCGGTGATGGTGATCTGGTCGGCGTCTACTGTGACTCGCTGGAGTTCGCACCTCCCGGGGATCCGGTGATTGTACCCGAGGGCTGGACGGTGAATGCCGGAGATATCGAGATGGCAACGTACGAAGTGCTCGAAGTCAAAGCGGCCGGCACCCGTTCTCAGTCCGGCGACACCACCGCTTTTGCGTACAGTTTCAATCACGATGTCTTTCTCAACTCGCTTGTGGTCACCTTTCCCGGTCAGCCGGCCCTGCCTGACGCCAATGCTCCCGGGGTGAAGGTCGCGGATTCGACGTACCGG
>CAZSUX010000329.1:0-3088 GCA_964610135.1 uncultured bacterium
CTGGGTCGAACGGTGTTCGGCCTACGCCAAGAACTACTTCACTCGGCACAATGTCTACTGGCTGACCTGGGGTGGGACGCAGGGGAGCAGTATCCCGTCGAGTCCCGCGCCGGACACGAGCAACACCCCGGTAGTTCGCGTCGGCCGTGACCGGCTACATCAGGAGCGAGATCTGGACTGCCCGGCTCGTTCCGGCTTGCTCTGGATATGGGCGGGGCTCTTCAAGGCGGCCGACCGCGAGGTGACGAGGCTGGACGTGCCGCTCGACGTCGTCTATCCGGTACAGGTGAGCCGCTTGGCGGGCAGATTCACGGCCGATGCCGGCGGCAATCGGCTATCCGTGCTGCTCAATCACCGCCCGGTTGCCGCCTATGAGTTTGACCAGTCCCCGCCGTCGAGCCCGTTCGACTTCGCCGCCGACACGATACTGCCGGCGAACTTCGGCCGCAATGTGCTGACGTTTGAGTTGCGGGGCGTCGGGCAGAAGAGCATGTACCTTGACTATCTCGAGGTCGACTACCTGCGCCGGCTCTCGTTGCACCGGGGTCAGCTTCACTTCCTGCAAGACGACATCGGCAGGTTCCGATTCTGCGTCAAGGACGTACCCGAGCGGCCGCTGGTGCTGGACGTGACCGACCCATACCTACCGATGATGAACGACAGCATTGAATGGTCCGGGGACAGCGCCCGATTCTGTCTTGATCTGGACCGACCGGCCGAAATCGTGGTTTCAGGTGCAAGTCAATTCCTCGTACCCGCAGGCATTGAGATGCGCCGGCCCGGGCAATTGCGCGGCCCCGGGCGGCAGGCTGACTACTGGGTGGTGACGCCGAGGGAGTTCCTTGGCCCGGCGCAGCAGATGGCACGATACCGAACCGGACGGGTTGCCGGAATCAGTCACGCGGTGGCCCGCGTGGCGGCCCTCGACGACATCTACGACGACTACGCGTTCGGCATGGAGGAGCCGGGGGCGATAAAACGCTTCTTTGCGGACAAGCACCCCGCCTATGGTCTGCTTGCCGGCGACGCGACCTGCGACTACAAAGGAACTCTGGGCAAGCGGCCGCCGGGGGTGCCCGCCTACGAGTACGGTTTCGGCTTGAACCCCGACGCCTATGACCGGAGCGCGCTCGCATTCGACGCCTGGTACGCCGACTTCGATGGCGAGGGCGGCAGCCCGGATATGGTGCTGGGCAGAGTCACATGCCGCAGCGCGGCTGAGCTGCGGCAATTCGTGGACAAGGTGATTGCCTACGAGACGCAGCCGGCCGGGATGTGGAACAAGAGGTATCTGCTGCTGGCCGACGACGAGTTTCTGGGCGAGGCCAATCCGGACAATCCCGGTCGCTGGGATCCCCTTGGGTTCGGCCACATCGCCTACTGCGAGGCCGTGAGCCAGATACCCGACAGCCGGCTGGACCTGGCCAAGGTCTATCTCACGGAATGGCCGTATGTGGGCATCAAGAACAAGCCCGGTGCCCAGGCCGAGTTCATGCGCCAGGTGAATCTCGGCGGAGTCGTGCTGGTCTTCTTCGGACATGGAGCCGGGTTCGACCTGACGCACGAAAGCGTGCTCAACATCTCCAAGGTTCCCCAGGTACAGAATGGCCATCGCAGCCCGTTCTGCTACTTTGGCAGTTGTTCGGTGGGGCGGTTTGACGACACCCAGTCCGAGTGCATCGCCGAGGAGTTGGTCCGGCAGCCGAGCGGTGCGATCGCCGCGGTGGGCGCGACCAAGGCTACGGTAGCAGGCTCAAATCTGGTCTTCGCCCGCAGTCTGCTGACCCCGCTGTTCAACCAGCCGGACTCGACCATCGGCAGCAGCTTCTTTCAGGCTTGGCCGAAAGACAAGATCTATCACCTGTTCGGTGACCCGGCAACCGTGTTACGCCTGCCCCGGTCTTCGCAGTGTGAGTTGGCCCTTACTCCGGACACGTTCAGACCGGGAGGCCGATTCACCGTCAGTGGCCTGATTGAGGCAGCCAGGGCGAAGTTCGGATGGCTGCTCCAGGGGCCGGTGCGGATTCGTACCTACCGTTCGTTCCGGGGCGAGACGAGCTACCAGCTGCCGGGATTGGACCTGGTCCGCGGGAACGGCGATGTGACCGAAGGGACGATGACGTGCCAGGGCACGTTTCCGCTGGGCGTGCCGTTGGATACGGTTTTCGTGCCGAACGGCAACTACGCGCCGCTCGTGCGGTCGTGCCGGTTGAGCGCCTCGGTGTGGGGTGATTCCGGCGACCTCGGCGTGCTGCGGGACTCGCTGGAGTACGCGCGCACGCCAGCAGCGGTGGCCGACACCACGGGTCCGACCGTCAGTCTCTACCGGAACGGCATTCGACTGGAGAGCGGCGCGGTCGTGCCATCCGAGTTCGAACTCGAAGGGGCGACAACCGACAGCTCCGGAATCATGATTGCGCCGGTAGCCGGCGCGGCACCGTCGTTCTTTGTCAACAGCCCAGCCTACTTCACCGACCTCTCGGACCTGCTGGTGTTCGACAACAGCTCATCGACAACGGCGCGCTTCCACATGCCGGTCAAACTGGCCGGTCCGGTGGACTCGCTCTTCGTCATGGTCTCCGACAACCTACTTAACCGGACCGTGGCCGGCATCTCGGTAACGCCACTGCTGTCCGACGTGCTAAGAGTCGAGTCGGTGCTTCCGTATCCGAACCCGGCCAGAACCGGCTGCCGGTTCACTTTCGTGCTGAGCCGGCAAGCCGACGTCCGAGTGCGGATCTTCTCGCTCGGAGGCCGGCTGATCCGCGACCTTGGGTTCCGGCCCGCCGATTTTGGATACAATGATGTCGAGTGGGACGGCCGCGACAGCGGCGGCAACCAACCGGCAAACGGCGTGTACCTGTTTGCTCTCACCGCCCAGGTCGACGAAGGACCGGGCCGAAGGCAGCGGGTCACTGTCCGGGACAAGCTGCTGGTGCTGAGGTAGTACCAGGAGAGAGGAATGAGGAGAGAGGAATGAAGTCGTCCTCCATCTTCCGTTCCAAGAACCGACATAGGATTAGCCACAGAGACCCTAGCGCGGCCTCGGAGGCCGCAACCAAACTTGACAAGCAGGGCGCTCCCTCTT
>CAZSUX010000330.1:0-3078 GCA_964610135.1 uncultured bacterium
AACTGCTGGATGTCAGCGGACGGAAGGTGATGGATTTGCAGCCGGGCGCGAATGATGTGTCGCGCCTGAGCCCGGGCGTCTACTTCGTTGTCACCCCCTTACCTTCTTCCTCTTCCCCTGAGGGGGAGAGGGTTGGGGTGAGGAGGCGTCATGCAAGCGTCACCAAGGTGGTCGTTACCAGGTAGGGAGGCAACATGAAATCGAAGTTGATGCCGTTAGTCGCGTGCTGGATGCTGTATAGCATCTGCTTGGGGGAGTGGTCCAGCCCGGTGCCGCTGCTGGGCGGTAGCTCATCAATCGAAGGGCAGTCGTTCGTCGCCGGTTCCGCCGACACGATATGGGCGACCGTGGTCTCGACCGCGCCCTGCGCGGTGTACGCGTGCTGGACAACCAGCGATACCTGGTCGCAGCCGATTGAGCTGGTTCCGCCGGATTCGAACCCGGTCTTCCACGACCCGGGCATGGGCCGTGACGCCGCAGGACGCTTGTGGGCTGCCTGGTACACGGACTCCGACAGCAGCGGCGTGTGGACCGCTTTCCGGGATTCGGCCGGCTGGCACGCACCGCTGAGAGCCTATTCCGGCTACCCGGCTGCAGGGCCGATGTCTTTTGCCGCCGATGCGCAAGGTAACTGGTACCTCGGCTTTGCGATTCTGACGCCCTATTCGTCGGCTGTCTACTGCCGCTGGGACGGCGACTTCTGGCAGTCAGCGAACTACATCGCGCAGGGCGTGGGAGACCCGATTGAGACCAACTTCCCTGCGCCGGGTCTGGTGAAGCGGCCGGATTCGGGTTTGTGGGTCGTCTACGAGATAGACACCCCGGGCGACTCATTCGCCATGCTATCAATCCTGCAGGGCGACTCCCTGCGCTGGTGCTGGTACGGAAACGGCTTCTGGCCCGCTGCAACAGCCGATTCGTCAGGACGGCTCTGGATTGTCCAATCTCTGCTCGGTGGATTCCTGACGCAGGCCGTGGTGATCGATGACAGCGTGGAGGTCGGCAACGACCTCGTCACCGAGTACTCAATCGGACGGGCATGTTCCACGACCGACCTGGAAGGCATCGTGTGGGCGGCATGGCAGGCTCGCGGCTCTGACTGGGTCGCGGTCAACTACTCGACCGGTGGAGCCTGGTCCGAACCCGAGCAGGCATCTACCTCAGCCGGCGTCCCGAAGGGAATCGCATCAGACGCGAACGGACGGGTATACGTCCTGTTCCGGACCACAACCGGGCAGCTCTACAGCGTGTACCGCACCTCACGGCCCGGAGTTCAGGAAAAGACCCCACGCATAGATGTCAGTTCGCGCCTCCCCACCGTCGTCCGCAACGTGCTGTACTTGGGAGGAAGCAGTGGACAGCAGACAGGATACAGGGCGGAGTTGCTGGACATCAGTGGGCGTAGGGTGCTGGACCTGAAGCCGGGTGCGAATGATGTGCGGGCGCTGGCACCCGGAGTCTACTTTGTCCGCGAAGAGCCACAAGCCCCAAGCTACAAGCCGCAAGCGGTCCGCAAGGTCGTTGTCACAAGGTAGGGGGGAGACATGAAGCTCAGCATTCTCATATCTGCAATCTGCATATTGGCTGCGCCGGTGGTGGACGCTCAGTGGCTTGAGACCACCATTCCGGTCGGAACTAGTCCCTGCGGTCTGGTCTACAACACGACCGATAACAGGGTCTATTGCGCCAATCAGACCAGCGACAACATCAAGGTAATCGCCGGCGACACGAACATAGTCATTGCCACGATTCCAGTGGTCAACTACCCGGTGGGTCTGGACCCTCGAGCCATAGTCTACAACCCGACCAACGACAGGGTCTACTGCGCCCATCCCGGGAACGATACTGTCACGGTAATCAACGGGGCTACGAACACGGTCAGAACCACAATCGCGGTCGGAGATAACCCTGTTGGTCTAACCTGGGATTCGGCCGGTAACAAGGTCTACTGCGCCAATCAGAACAGCAACAACGTCACCGTAATCAACGCGGCTGCTGACAGCGTCATCAGAACTATCCCGGTCGGGGCTGCCCCGCTTGGGCCAATCTGCGACCCGAACGGCAACAAGGTCTACTGCGCCAATAGTAGCAGCGACAACATCACGGTGATAGACGCCACAGCCGACACGGTCATTACCAATATCACTGCCGGAGATGCGCCTTACGCCCTGGTCTACAATCCGACGGACAACAAAGTGTACTGCGCCAATTATGCGGGTGGCAGTGTCACGATAATCGATGCTGCTTCGGATACCGTCATCACCACGTGCGTGGTCGGAGGTGGGCCTGATGCTCTCGCATACAATCCTACCGACAACAAGGTCTACTGCGCGAACAAGAATAGCGACAACGTCACGGTAATTGACGGTGCTGCTGATACTGTCATCACCACGGTCGCGGTCGGAAGTGGGCCTCTGGTTCTGGCCTACGACTCGGTATACTACAAGCTCTACTGTGCGAACTACTCAAGCAACAATGTCACGGTGATTGACGGCAGCACGAACACGGTCGTCACCACGATAGCGGTAGGCAGCCGTCCTTTTGCTTTCGCCTGCAATCCGGTTCAGCACAGGACTTATGTAGCAGATTTTAACGGCAATGCTGTCTCGGTGATTCGGGATTCGGCTCCGACTGGGATTGAAGAACGCCCAACCGCCGGTACCCGTCACATCACGCCAATTGCCGCCATCGTCCGAGGCGTGCTGTTTCTGCCTCCGGCGTCAGGCGTGAAGCGTGGTGCGTCTGGCGTACTGCTCGACATCAGCGGGCGGAAGGTGATGGATTTGCAGCCGGGCGCGAATGATGTGTCGCGCCTGAGCCCGGGCGTCTACTTCGTTGTCACCCCCTCACCTTCTTCCTCTCCCCCTGAGGGGGGGAGGGTTGGGGTGAGGAGGGGGCATGCGAGCGTCGCCAAGGTTGTGATTACGAGGTAAGGAGGAGCGATGAGAGTAGCGAAGGGACGTTCAGTTAGGATGCTCACTGTCTGCATGGCGGTCGCCGCAAGCATCGGAACCGCTTCCGCGGATTGGGTCACGACAACGGTGCCCGTGGGGGACACACCCTGGGCCGGTGCGGTCA
>CAZSUX010000331.1:0-3071 GCA_964610135.1 uncultured bacterium
CATGCCGCCGTCGGCGAAGACGGCAGCAACCGCCGCAAGCAGGCCGATCGCGACTCGCATCACTCCCTCCCCGACTCCGCATCGGGCCGCCCCAGGCGGACCACAACCCCTACACCGAACGTCGACAAGTCAACCGATTCGTAGTAGGGATACCAGTAGCCGGTCTGCCCGCGGTCGGTCGGAACCGACAGGAACCGGAACCCGCACTCGGCATCGAACTGGAACGCGCCGGCTCGAAAGAGCACAGCGCCGCCGCTGAGGCTGAAACCCAGGCCGGTCCCGGAGTCCCAGCGGTCGGAGATGTTGCCGAGCGTGTCCGCGTAGGGCATCCGCTCCGCGCCGTAGCCCACGACCACGGCGGGCACCAGATAGGCTCCGAGCGCGGACCGCGTGCGGAGTTCCACACCCAGCTCCAGCGCGGCGCTGACCAGCCGGAACTCACCGTACGAACCGCTGCCCGACCCGAGTGCGCCGGCAGCTCCGACCCGGAAGGCAAGGGTTGCGGTCCGGGGAAGCCGGACACCCAGCCCCGCCCCCGGCATCAGCCGATAGATGGCGTGCACCTCGGATGAAAGCGGCTGGAATGCACCGACGCCGATATAGGGCTCGGTCGCCGCTGCAAGTCCCGCCAGCAACAGAAGCGAAAGCAGCAACTTCATGGTCAACCTCGTGGTTGAAGATTCCTTACGGCCAACTACACCTGGGTCAAGACTACCTCGCCGCCACCCGGTGTCAACATCCGGCATTCGCCACAGTCGCTGCCGGTCTCGGCCTTGGCTTACGGGGAGCACCGCTCCCGCATTCCCGAGATGGAACAGCAAAGCGGCAGCCCTGCTGTCGCACTCAATCGCCTCCTCACTGTCGCTTGGCTCTCCCTCTCCTCCACGAGGAGAGGGATGGGGTAAGGAGGAACTCCGCATTCTGCATTCTGCATCCTGCTCTCAGCCTTCGTTCAGCGCCAGGCTAGCTGCGCAATCTGCGGTCATTCCGCCACTGCCAACTGCCAACTGGACACTGGGAACTCGCGGCGCGACCGCGCCGCGCCTTCCTTGACTCTCCCGGCTTTTTCTCTATCCTGACTGACACGAACATGAGACGCAAACCAACAATCCGCCGCAAGAGAACCTGCTACTTCTGCGACCACAGCCTCAAGGAAGTCGACTACCGGGACCCGCACCTGCGCGACTTCCTGACCGAGAAGGGCAAGATTGTGTCCGGCAAGATGTCGGGTGTGTGCGCCCGTCACCAGCGTCGCCTCGCGCGCGCCATCAAGACCGCACGGAGCATGGCGCTCCTCCCCTTCAACCCCTGATGAAAGTCATCCTGCTTTCCGACATCGAGCGGGTCGGTTCTCGGGGCACGGTCGTCAGCGTGAAACCCGGCTATGCCCGTAACTACCTCCTCCCCCGCAAGTTGGCGCTGGAGGCGACCAAGTCCCAGCTTGCCCAGCTTGAGTCAATCAAGCAGCAGATTGCCACCAAGGAAGCAAAGGTCACCAAACGGCTCACTGACTTCGCCGACCGCCTCGGCCTGGTCTCGGTGAAGACGACCATCAAGATGGGCGAGGAAGGCGCGTTCGGCTCCATTACCAACGCCGACATCGCCGCCCTGCTGGCCGCCGAAGGTCACGAAATCGACAAACACTCCATCGTCCTTCCCGAGCCCATCAAAGGCCCCGGAGTGTATGACATCCCGGTCAAACTCGGTCACGAGGTCTCGGCGACAGTGAAGCTCTGGGTCGCCGAAGAACCTGCGTGATTGAAGTCCGCGTTGAAGGAATTCTCCTCGACAATGTGAACAACTCGCCGGTCGTGCTCCTGCGCGAGCGCGACGGCGACCGGGTCCTGCCGATATTCATCGGCCCGCTCGAAGCCTCGGCCATCGCCTACGCCCTCGAAAAGACCAAGTTTCCGCGACCCCTGACCCTCGATTTGATGCGGCTCATGGTCGAGGGACTGCAGGGCCGCGTCCGCCGCGTGATCGTCACCAAACTCGAGAACGAAACGTTCTTCGCCGAGATAGTAATCGAAGCCGGCGACCGAGTCCTGACCATCGACGCGCGGCCGTCCGACTCGGTCGGCCTGGCCCTGCGTACCGAGGCGCCGATTTACGTTGACGAAGCGGTGATGGAAAAAGCGGGCCAGTGGATGACGGCGCAGGACGAAGACCGGCTCAAGGATCTGCGCGAGAAGATGCGCACCATCAACCCCGAAGACTTCGGCAACTACAAGATGTAGCCAATGCCGAACGCCAAACGCCAAACGCCGAACGATAGAATCAGTTCGGAGATCGAAGTTCGGCATTCGCACTTGCTCCGCGGCATCGACCGGCTCGAAACCGAGCCCGAACTGGCGGCCAAGATCGAGAAGTCGCAGAAGACGGGCAAGCCGCTCCGCGTCAAGCTGGGCATCGATGCCTCAGGCCCGGACATCCATCTCGGGTTCGCCGTGCCCCTGCGCCTGCTCCGCCGGTTCCAGGACGCGGGCCACTTGGCCGTGCTCATCATCGGCGACTTCACCGGCAGCATCGGCGACCCAACCGGCCGTTCCAAGACCCGGCCCCAGCTCACCGACGAGCAAATCAAGACCAACATGGAGCGGTACAAGGAACAGGTCTTCAAGATACTCCTGCCCGAACGCTGCGAGTTCCGCTACAACTCCGAGTGGTCCAAGCCGATGGGCGGCGCGGACATCATCAAGCTCGCGTCCAAGTACACCGTCGCGCGGCTCATTGAACGCGAAGACTTCAAGAACCGGCTCGCCGAGGGTACGCCCATTCACGTGCACGAGCTCCTCTATCCCCTGTTCCAGGGCTACGACTCGGTCGCGGTCAAAGCCGATATCGAGCTCGGCGGGGCCGACCAGTACTGGAACCTGCTCGTGGGCCGCGAACTCCAGCGTGAGTTCGGCCAGGAGCCGCAGGTCGTGATAACCATGCCCCTGCTCGTCGGGCTCGACGGCACTCAGAAGATGTCCAAGTCCTACGGCAACTACGTCGCTATCACCGACCCCCCGCGTGAGATGTTCGGCAAGCTCATGTCGATCGCCGACGCGATGATGCTCGACTACTTC
>CAZSUX010000332.1:0-3049 GCA_964610135.1 uncultured bacterium
CCCGGCCGCGGAGCGCCTGGAGCTGCACGCCCCAGCCGAGCGGGTCTTCCATTCCACTGGTCAGTTGCTCGATGAGGACGGCGTCACCCGAATCGGCAATCAGCTCTTCCTTTGTCATACCACCGTTTTCCTTCGCCAGCGGCAGAAAGTAGGTGTTGGTCATCCGCGCGTAGATGGGATGGCTGTAGTTCTGGAGTCGGCCGTTGGCCGAGAGCTTGAGGCCCGGCAGCCGCTCGCGCATGTGGAGGTAGGAGTAGAGGTCGGTCATCAGCGTCGGCTGGAGGATGCCGTCTTTCACGTGCTCCGCGGGTTCCTCCGCCAGCACGCCGTCATCCGAGAAGAAGATGGAACCGTGGCGGCCGGGCAGGCCGCCGAAGTCGACGATGTTCACAAGGTCCGACCCGACACGCTTGCCGACGTAGAGCGCGGCGCGGGCCGCGCCCCGCATCAGCGCGTCCACCTCGCAGCCGTGGCCGAACGACTCATGGGCCAGAGTGCCGGTGATGTCGGGGTCGAGGATAACGCGATACTCACCGGCCGGGATCTTCTCCGCGGACAGGTACTGCACGGCCAGGTCGGCGGCCTCGCGTATCCTCTTATCCGTCACGTGCGCCGCTTCGTGGCCGGGAGCGACTGACGCGTCGAAATTCATCACCTGCTTTTTGCCGTCGGAGGCGAGGGGAATGAGGTAGAGGCCCACGTTGGAGACGTCCGAGGAGAGGAGCCGGCTCCGGTTGCAGAAGAGGCGGTACTCGCGTTCGTAGACGTACACCGCGCGCGGGGCGACAATGCGCTTGTCGAACCCGGCCTGCACATCGAACGCATGGCGGCAAACCTCCTGGCGCTGCTGCGGCGTCACCTTCTCCGGGTCTTCCTTGAACTCGCTCTGGAAGTGGCGGTCGAGCTTGTCGCCCGGGTCGGGCATCGGTCCCTGCTTGACTTTGATCGAGTCGACCAATTCGCGCGTCAGCCGGAGCAGGTAGTCGCGGTCGCTGACGCGGCTGGTGGCGGCGGAGAGGAACGTCGCGCCGTCCCAGGCCGAGATACGGATGCCGGGCCGCGGTGGCACCGGGTTGGTGCGCTCGTCGGCCGGGCTCTTGGAGACCGTCTCGCCGGCGGACTGGGTGACGAGAGCGGATGCGTAGGGCACTTTCTTCTCCGCCTCGGCCACGAGTTCGGGTAGAAACCCGCGCAGGCTTTCGAGCGCGGGGGGGAGGTTGTGGCTCATTGTCGGTTACTCCTTTCGGGAGAGAATGTCAGTCGGGCTGGCAAAGCCCATCGTCATCAGCGGTTCGAACCCGAGCTTCTGCCAGCACGTTCCGCTGGGCGGGTTGTTGTTCGCCCAGTCGAGCATCACCATCGATACGTGGCGGTCAGCAAGGAACCGGGCCGCGGCGCGGGTGAGGCTCGTCATCACGCCCTGTTCGCGCCAGTCCGGGTCGACCCACGCGTCGTCGATGCGGCCGAACGGCCGCGGGTCCATGTTTGGATTGTCAAGGATGCGCACGAGCAGCATTCCCACCGGTTTGTCGTCGGGCGTAGCCGCGACCAGGATCTGGTTCTCGTCCTTCTCCATTATCCTGGCGTAGAACTCCTCGAGGCTGTCGGTCAGTTCCTGACTCAGCCGCCAGACCCGCGGGTCCCGGCCCGCGAGCAGGTCCTGCAGGGCGATGCGCATCCGCTTCAGGTCGGGGAGGTCACGCGCCGCGGCCCGGCGGATGGAGAACTTCACACTCAAACCTTGCGCCTCGGTTCCATGTCATTCCGAGGAGTTTGACGACGAGGAATCTCGTCTGTCACTGCCGTAGGGCGAGACTCCTCGCTGCGTTCGGAATGACGCGTGGGGGCGAGATTCCTCACTTCGTTCGGAATGACAGATGGAACCGTCTGAGCCTCCCTGTCATTCCGAGGAGTCCGACGACGAGGAATCTCGTCTTCGAACCAGGCGGCTGCGAGATCTGCCCAGCCCGGGTTTGCCGCATCAACCAGCGCTACCTTTTTCGTCCTACGCCAGGCTTTGATTTCCTTCTCGCGTGCGATGGCCGAACTGACGTTCGACGTTTCCTCGAAATGGACGAGCTGAGTGACGTTGTACCGACGCGTGAAACCCGGGACCAGCTTGCGGCGGTGTTCGAACACCCGTCGAGCGAGGTCGTTTGTAACGCCGGTGTAGAGCACATGAGAGGGGCTCGATAGCATGTAGACGTAGTAGTGCTTCCCCATATCGATTCTGTCAGGAGGCGAGATTCCTCGCTGCGTGTGGCTTCGCCACCGTAGGAACGAGCGGAATGACAAGAAGGCGGTGCGAGGACGTTGTCGCGGCGCTGGCGTGACTCACCTTTTGGTTCGACGCCGTAGAGTTCTTCAATGTTGCGGCCCTAGATCAGCAGGCAACCTTTCTGCTGGTACTCGGTGAAGAGCCGTCCCCAGCCGGTTTCCTGCCGCCATCGTTCGTATATCTTCCGTTCCTTTAGTGGCCAGCGAATGCGGTCGTGATACGTCTCGGAAACGAATATCGGGAAGTAGACGATGGGGGTGTGGAAGAGCAGTCTCTGCAGGAACCGGGTCGGGCCGTACCATGACAGCCAGCCCATGACCCGGTGGAAGTTCCAGCCGACGTCAAAGCCCCAGTTTTCGCCTGACACGTCGTCGCCCACGAGCTCGATTTCCCGCGGGTCACCGACCCCGAGCCCGGCCTCATGCGCGAGCCGGATATACTTGATGGACATCGGGTCGAATCCCATCAGCTTCGCGGAGATGGCGTCAATCGCGGTCTGGTCCCCGGAAGCGAGGATGACGTTCTTCACCACCGGCTTCACGGTGCGCGGTCCCTGGCCGTCGCCCGCAGTCGTGCCGTCCATCACCGCGAAGATGCCGGGGTGAATCTCCTTCTGGATGGCGAGCAGGTCAACCAGCACTTCGTGAATCCAGGTGTGAGTGTAGTGACGGCGGGCGCAGAGCAGGCCGCCGAATGCGTTCTTCATCGCGCCGGTGGTGGTCGTGTAGATGTGGCACTTCATGGTCGGCAGGTGGACGATGTTCTTGCCGA
>CAZSUX010000333.1:0-3045 GCA_964610135.1 uncultured bacterium
ACCTCAAATGAAGCATCGGACGCACAAGATGACCACGGGAGAAGCCTGTACTATCACTCGGACACGATATCGCACGATGTCGGGACCCGCATGAGCTATGCAATAATCAGGCCACCGACTGACACCACCCACCCATACTACACCGGTCACAGGGGAGGCTTGATCGCAACTGTGGAGTTTGGCACATCCCCGAGCTGTTCGTCGTACACCGAGGGTTCATTGGTGACCGGCGAGCAATATCACCGCGGCGTACGTCCGTACACTGATCGCCTGAATGGGAGAACATCGCAGTATTTCCCTCAAGATAGTGCGATTCCGGTTGACAACACGCCACCGCCACAGGTAGCCAACCTGTCGGGCAGGTACGTTCCGCAGTTGGACGCGGCTGAGCTTTGGTGGGACCCGACTCCGGAGAGCGGCAACCCGACGTACCCAGAGACCTACGAGCCGAATCTCGGTGGCTACTGGGTCTGCCCAGAGGTCGTGTTTGACTACAACATCAATCACCCGTCTCCGCTATTCCGGAATCACTATATCGAACACGTCCCCGACTGGAGCTACGGCGGCAACTGGGTGTTCTCGGTACGTGCGCGCGACCGCAGCGGGAACTGCGGCGCATGGAGCGACCCCGAGTCCGTCTACATTCCCAAACTCGGCAGTACGTCAGCACTCGCCACGGCCTACAACAACGGCACTCACATGGCGCGCGTACCCGGCACCGCTACCGAGCACGTCGTGTACGAAAGCAACGCTGAGATCCACTACGCTAACTCGACCGATGGGGGCAACGAGTGGCACAACCGAACCGTGCTCGACACCGGCGTTTCACCGGCGATAGCGATGGACGAGTCGATGCACGTGTGGGTCGTCTACCGCAAGGATAACACCATCCGCTACAAGTTCAGCAATCCAAACACCGCTTGGGGCGGCGGCATCCTCTACGATCCCAATGATAGCAGCGTTGTGCTCGGACCGCCGACGATTGCCGCGCGCAATTCATCCGCGCTCCACTATGCGTACGCCGCGTTCCCGGTGTATGACCTGGATGCCAGCACCTCGAGCATCAAGGTTGTGAAGTTCGACGACGATACGTCGGTGGTGGTGACGGTCGACACAGTGCCGAATGAGGCGATGTCGGACAGCTTCGTGTCGCTCTCGCTGACGCCCGGCGACAGCATCCACTGCTGCTGGCAGCGGGGCAGCGCGATTCTCTATTCCGAGGCGCGCGTGGCGCCAGCCCAGTGGAGTCCGATTGTCTGGACCAGCCCTTCGGTCATCTCGCAGCCGATGACCGTCGCGAAGCACCCGTTCTGCGCGGACTGGGGCAACCGGGTTATCGTCGTTTGGTCCAACCAGGGCACGGGCGAGATAATGCGCATTTCCCGGCTGGTCGCGACTCCGACAACCTGGAGTATGCCGGTGAACGTGAGCAACACGGAGCAGTTCTCGGACTTCCCGCAGGCGTCTTCGCCCTGCGTCGTTTCCTGGCAGGACCTGAAAGGAAGCGGGAAATGGGAGGTCAGGGCAAGAGCCGACACCGAGTTGCTTACTCTGACCTCAGACGCGAACGGCAATTCCCGCTACGCTCACATCAGCGCGGAGCTTGCCGATTCCACAGACTCCGCTCCCGCGGCTGTCTATGCGGTGTGGACCGACGGCACGGCAGAGGATGACTGCTACGAGGTCAAGTCATGCGTGTGGGGGCAAGGCGGGCAGGGCGGTGGGATGGCCGCCAGGCAGGTGCCTATTGTCTTGACCGAGCTGTCATCCGTAGCCCCCAATCCGTTCACTCGCAGCACCGGCATCCGCTACCAGCTCGCACGAGCGGGACGCACAAGGCTCTCTGTCTTTGACGCCGCAGGCAGAGAAGTCAGGACGCTTGTCAACTCAGAGCAGAACCGGGGCGCGTACACGGTCACCTGGAACGGCACCGACGTGCGCGGTCGGCCAGTGCCCAGAGGCGTCTACTTCCTGAGATTCGTAGCTCCTGACTGCACCATGCAGAGGAAGCTCACTCTCGCGAGGTAGGCTGACCTGCTCAGCCGGGGGGCGGCACCGTTCCGCCCCCCGGCCAGAATGGGTACCGACCGATGAAGAAAGTGGTGACGACATGAAACGAAACGAACAAGCCCGGATGCTCATCGGCCTGACCATTCCCGGACGTGGCCCCAACCCGGGGCCTGCCGCTGCGCCTCCGGCAACGGCATCCCTCGCACGGCGACGATGGTTCGACGGAAGAGAAATGCTGACGAGAGCGCAGAGCTGGAGCCACCGTCATGGTCTTGAGGGGGAGCAATTGGCTTGCTCTCTCGCCTTGCTTGCCTGCGGCATCCTGCTCGGCCTGTTCGTCGGGGGCTTTGTGGGATTCATGGAGAATGCAACGCCGCACGGAGGTGAACGCTGGCGCCTCACGCAATCGGCCACATCGGTTCCTACCGGTCAATGGGCGGAGATGGTTAAGCGCTACCGCGCGGCCCCCGGCGGGCATCTGCGGTCCTTGGCAGAAAGCGAGACAGTGTCAGGCCCGCAGCCTCTCGGAGCGGCGTCGTCGAAGACGGCAGAGCAATCGGTTTCCGCAGCGCCGGGCTTCAGAGACGTGAAGAAGGCGGTGGTGGCGAGGTAGGTGGCAAGTAGGCAGTAGACAGTAGGCAGAATAAAGGGAGGGGCGGGCGCAAGTCCGCCCTTTGTGTGTCGGTGCACGCCACAGGCAGATGCCCGCTTCTGGGTTGATTGCTGCCGGCCGGGAAGGTGGACCTTGGAGTAGAGCACGACCTGTACCGGGTCAGGTAGCGGGACGAACCATCTGAGCAACAGCGGGCGCGATAGCGGGTGCAGTTGTGGGTGAAGCAGCAGGGGCCATAGCGGGCGCAGTTGCGGGACCGGCAAAGGGAGCAGCAACGAGGCTGGCGCCGGGTCGAGTGGCGGGTGAAGCTGCCGGTCCGGTTGCGGGCGCAACTGCGGGTCGAGCTACAGGTCCAACTGCGTGGCCGGCAACAGGTGGTATTGCGGGCGCTGCAGCGTGGCCGATGACGGGTCGAGCTGCGG